>CAIWVZ010000365.1 GCA_903916245.1 uncultured Planctomycetota bacterium
CGCCGAACACGGGTGCGGTCGGCGCCCGGGTGACCGTCATGTCCGCGGGGAGGGAGTTCATCAGGGAAGTTCGGGCCGGCGGGTCGTACGGTTCGTCCCACGAATCAAGAATTCACGTCGGACTCGGGGAGGCCGAAGGCGCCGTCGACGTCAGAGTCGTTTGGCCCGACGGCTCCCGTTCCACGCACCGTCTCGCCCCCGGAGCCTACCGGGACGTCCCCCAACCGCGGTGATTTTTTAGGGAGCTGCGGGCGCGTTCGGATATAAAATCGCCACCATGGACTCATCGACCTCCGCGTCCAAGTACCGCGCTCCCGCCCTCGAGAAGGGTCTCGACATCATCGAACTTCTCGCGGACCGCCCCGACGGGCTGACCCAGACCGAGATCGCGCGGTCGCTCAATCGCTCCGTCGGCGAAATCTTCCGCATGGTGACGTGCCTCGTCGATCGCGGATTCATCTGCCTTCAGCGACCGAACGACCGCTACGTTCTCACGCTGAAGATGTTCGAACTCTCGCATCGGCATCCGCCACTGCGACGTATTCTCGCCCATGCAATTCCGGTGTTGCACCAGGTTGCGCATGCAACCAATCAGTCATGCCATCTGACCGTCGTCGAAGGCGGCCGCGGCGTCGTCATCGCGCAAGCGGACGGCCCCGGAGAAATGGGCTTCGGCGTGCGCCCGGGATCGGTGATGGATCTCACGCGATCCGCATCGGGTCACGTACTTCTCGCGTTCCAAACTCCCGAAGATCGCCGACGCATCCTTTCGCCCGTAGGAAAAGGCGGCGCGGACATCGACGCGGATACAAAGACGCTCAAGGAACTCGACCGCGTTCGTGAGCAGGGTTTCGAAGAGATGGATTCGACACGCCTGAAGGGGATTCACGACATCTCCTACCCCGTGTTCGACCATCGCAAGTCGGCGGTCGCCGCGATGACCATCCCCTACATCGAACGACTCGACGTCTCCGGCGGAATGCCCGTCGCCGACGTGCGCGCCATTCTCGGCAAGGCGGTCGCGGCGCTCTCCCTGACGCTCGGCGGCGGCGCCGATTCGAAGCACGCCTGATCGTTCCGTGACGTCGGGAGTTTCGGTGCAGCGGTGGGCTCTCCCGAGCCGGAAGCGGCCGATCGTCGCGATCGGTGCGGGCGGCATCATGCGTGACGCGCACCTACCCGCCTACCGCGCCTGTGGGTTCGACGTCATCGGCGTCTACGACCCCGATCTCCCGCGCGCGGATGCTTTGGCACGCGACTTCGGCATCGGTCGCGTCTTCAAGTCGTCGACGGAAGCGGTCGCGCAGACGGACGTCGTTTTCGACGTCGCCGTCCCGCCCGACGCCATCGAAAGTCTCCTGGAGAGCCTTCCGGAACACTCCGCCGTCCTGATCCAGAAGCCGTTCGGTCGCGACCTTGGGGAAGCGACGCGCCTGCTCGCCGTCTGTCGCCGTCGACGCCTGACCGCGGCGGTGAACTTCCAACTTCGCTTCGCACCCGGGATGCTCGCGCTGCGGGATCTCGTGACGCGCGGGGTCCTCGGGACCATCACCGACGTCGACGTTCTCGTGCGCTGCCGCATGCCGTGGGAACTTTGGCCGTTCCTCGCCGGTCTCCCCCGCATGGAACTTCCGCTGCATTCGATTCATTACCTCGATGCGATCCGCGGACTCGTCGGCGATCCGCGGGGCGTCTACGCCCGCACCGTGAAGCACCCCGGATCCCCCGAGCTCGCGAGTTCGAAATCGTCCGTCATCCTCGACTACGGAGATTTCGTCCGAGCGTCGCTCGCTACGAACCACCACCACGACTTCGGCGACACTCACCATCGTTCCGAACTCACGCTCGAAGGAACGGACGGCTGCGCCAAGCTGCGTATGGGCGTGAATCTCGACTACCCGCGCGGACGGTCGGACACGCTCGACGTCGTCCGCCGTGGCGGTGCGTGGGAATCGATCCCCCTCGTCGGCGCGTGGTTCCCCGACGCTTTCCGCGGGCCGATGTGCAATCTGCAGCGCTTCATCGACGGTGAGGACGCGATGCTCCTGTCCCCCGTGGAAGACGCCTTCAAGACCATGGCGCTCGTCGAAGCCTGTCACTCGAGCAACGACCGGGGCGGCGTCCCGATTCCCCCGACGCCTCCGGCATGATCCTCGACGCCCACGTACACGTTTGGACGCGGGCCCGCGGCGACTATCGATGGTTGTCGCCGGAACTCGGCGTTCTTTGGCGCGACGTCGGTCCCGGCGACCACGAACCTTGGATGCGCGCGGCGGGGATCGGCGACGTGATCCTCGTCCAGGCCGCCGATTCGGTCGAGGAAACGCGCTTTCTGCTCGACGTCGCCTCGAAATGGGAGCGCGTCGTCGGAGTGGTCGGCTGGGCACCGCTCGACGCCCCCGACGCGAACGCCGTCGTCGCCGCGCTCGCCGCGCATCCGCATCTCGTCGGCTTGCGTCCGATGCTTCAGGACCTTTCCGACGACGCTTGGTGTCGACACCCCGACCTCGATGCCGGGTTCGACGCGATGGTGCGGCACGACCTCACCTTCGACGCCTTGGTGAAGCCCCGACACCTGCCGCATCTGCTCGCCCTCCGTGAACGCCGCCCGGATCTTCGGATCGTCGTCGACCACGCGGCGAAACCGACCATCCGCCGCGACGCCCGTTGGGAGGGACACGACGCCTGGGCGGCGGCGATGGCCCGGCTCGCGTCGTACGACCGAACGTGGTGCAAACTGTCCGGGCTGTCCACCGAAGCGGAATCGGGGGCGACCGACGCCGATTTCGCCCCGGCCATCGACACGCTCATGGAGACGTTCGGGCCGGACCGATTGATCTTCGGATCGGACAGCCCCGTCTGCGACTTGGCCGAAGGTCCGAGCGCCTGGTGCGAGCGTGTGGCGCGATGGTTCGGGAATTTCGGCCCCGACGCAGCGGCGTTGTTCTACGGGCAGAATGCCCGCCGTGCGTATCCGCGTGCACGTGAAAGGACGTGCCGTCCCACCCAACCCGCCTCATGAACGATCCTCGCATCATTTCCGCGCGCGTGTGGGACGTCCGATTTCCCACTTCCGACGCCCTCGACGGATCCGATGCGATGCACCCGGATCCCGATTACTCGGCGGCCCACGTCGTCTTCACGACCGACCAACCGGGACTCGAAGGCCACGGCCTCACCTTCACGATCGGTCGCGGCAACGAACTCTGCGCTCACGGAATCCGCTCACTCCTTCCGAAGGTCCTCGGTAAGCGACTTTCCGACATCACCGCGGACATGGGCGCGTTCTGGCGCGACGTCACCAGCGATTCGCAGCTCCGATGGGTCGGCCCCGAAAAGGGCGTGATTCACCTCGCGGCGGCCGCCGTCGTGAACGGGGTCTGGGACCTTTGGGCGAAGACCGTCGGGAAACCTCTCTGGAAGTTGATCACGGACATGTCCGCCGAAGACATCGTCCGTTGCATCGACTTCCGTTACATCTCCGACGTCCTCTCGCCCGAAGACGCGCTCGGCATTCTCCGCGGCAACGAGAAGGGACGAGCCGACCGCGAAGCCGAAATGACGACACGCGGTTATCCGGCGTACGTCACGTCCGCGGGTTGGCTCGGTTACGACGACGAAAAGATTCGTCAGTTGTGCCGCGAAGGTGTCGCCGACGGGTGGAACCACTTCAAGATCAAAGTCGGCCGCGATCTGAAGGACGACATCCGGCGCTGCCGCATCGTCCGCGAAGAGATCGGCCCCGCGCGTCGCCTGATGGTGGATGCGAACCAGCGATGGGACGTCCCCGAAGCCATCGCGTGGATGGAACACCTTCGCCCGTTCGCGCCGTGGTGGATCGAAGAACCGACATCCCCCGACGACATCCTCGGTCACGCCGCGATCGCGCGCGCGGTGGCCCCCATCGGCGTGGCCACCGGCGAGCAGTGTCAGAATCGCGTCATCTTCAAACAACTGATGCAGATGGACGCGATCCGTTTCGTCCAACTCGACGCCTGTCGGCTCGGGGGCGTCAACGAATGCCTCGCCGTGATGTTGCTCGCCAAGAAATTCGGATTGCCGGTGTGCCCGCATGCGGGCGGCGTCGGACTCTGCGAGTACGTCGCGCACCTCGTCATGGTGGACTACATCCGCATCTCCGCGTCGACGGAAGACCGAGTCGCGGAATGGGTCGACCACCTCCACGAACACTTCGAAGACCCGGCACGTGCCCGCGACGGCCGTTACCTCGCTCCGACGCACCCGGGCTACGCGACGATGAAACGCGCTTCGCTCGAACGTCACGAGTATCCGGGCGGACCTCTTTGGACCGAGCGCCTCGGAAAGCGCACCCCTTCATGAATGGACGCCTCGACGGTCACCGTGCACTCGTGACCGCATCGGCCGCCGGCATCGGACGCGCTTGCGCCCGGATGTTCGCGGCCGAAGGCGCACGCGTGCTCGCGACCGACATCGACGCGGCGGGTCTCGCCGCGCTACACGCCGACACTCCCTCGATCGACGTCGAGGTCATGGACGCTTGTTCGCCGCAAGCGGTCGACGACGTCGTCCGTCGACACGGCCCCTTCGACGTCGTGCTGAACGCCGTCGGCATCGTCCCCGGCGGCACGATCCTCGAGACCGACGACGCCCTCTTGGAAAAAGCGTTCGGCGTGAACGTCGTTTCCATGCATCGCGTCATCCGCGCCGTACTCCCCGGAATGCTCGAACGGGGCGGCGGTTCCATCGTCAACATCGCCTCCGTCGCCTCCTCGGTGAAAGGGGTTCCGAACCGCTACGCGTACGGGACATCGAAGGCGGCGATCATCGGTTTGACGAAAGCCGTCGCCGCGGACTTCGTGACGCGCGGCATCCGCTGCAACGCGATTTGTCCCGGCACCGTCGACACGCCGTCGCTCCAATCCCGCCTCGCGGCGACCGGCGACTACGCGGCGGCGCGCGCGGCCTTCGTGGGACGGCAACCGATGGGCCGTCTCGGAACGGCGGAAGAAATCGCCGCTCTCGCCACCTATCTCGCTTCGAACGAATCCGCCTTCACGACGGGTGCCATCCACGTGATCGACGGCGGCTGGACCACCTGAGACTCCGATGAAGTTGCTTCGCATGGGCCCGATCGGCCGTGAACGTCCCTGTATGCTCGACGCCGAAGGGCATGCACGCCTTCTCGACGGGATCGTCTCCGACATCGGCGGCGACGTCCTCGGCGATGCCGGGCTCGAACGACTTCGCGCCGTCGATCCGCGATCGCTTCCGCGCGTCCCGGAGGGCACCCGCATCGGACCGTGCGTCGCCGGCACGTCCAAGATCATCTGCATCGGCCTCAACTACGCCGATCATGCGGCGGAATCGGGAATGCAAGTTCCGCCGGAACCCGTCATTTTCATGAAGGCGGTTTCGTCGATCGCGGGGCCCGACGACGACGTCCCGATTCCACCGGGTGCGAAGAAAGTCGACTGGGAGGTCGAACTCGGCGTCGTGATCGGTCGCCGCTGCAAGCGCGTCTCGGAAGCCGATGCCCTCGATTACGTCGCGGGCTACTGCGTCACCAACGACCTCTCCGAACGCGAGTGGCAACTCGAACGCCAGGGAAACTGGTCGAAGGGCAAGAGCCACGACGGGTTCGCGCCCCTCGGCCCCTGGCTGGTGACGAAGGACGAAGTCCCGGATCCGCAAAACCTCCGACTCTGGCTCGACGTCGACGATCGAAGATTTCAGGACGGGTCGACGCGGACGATGGTCTACGGCGTCCGTACGCTGGTGGCGTACATCTCGAACTTCATGACGCTCCTTCCGGGCGACGTGATCTCGACCGGAACCCCGCCGGGCGTCGGATTCGGCCAAAAGCCGCAGATCTACTTGAGAGCGGGTCAGCGGATGGCGCTCGGCATCGACGGACTCGGCGTCCAGCACCAGCGCACGGTGAACGACACGTGACGACGCGCCGTGCGGACTTGATCGTCGCGGGCGGAGGCATCGTGGGTCTCGCCGCGGCTTGGCGGTTCATGCAGCGACATCCCGGGAAGACGGCGTTGGTACTCGAAAAAGAAAAGTCCCCCGGACTCCACCAAACGGGCCACAACTCGGGAGTGCTGCACTCGGGGATCTACTACAAACCCGGGTCGCTGAAGGCCGTGCTCTGTCGTCGTGGAAAGGGGCTCATGGAGGCCTTCTGCCGCGACCACGGAGTGCCCTACGACATCTGCGGGAAAGTGGTGGTCGCCCTCGACGCGTCGGAAGTCCCGGCTCTCGACCGCATCGCGGATCGTGCGGCGAAAAACGGCGTCGATGCACGACGCATCTCGGGTTCGCGGCTTCGGGAACTCGAACCGGAGACGGCGGGCATCGACGCGTTGCACGTTCCGGAAACCGGCATCACCGACTACGGGCGCGTGTGCGAGACCCTCGCGGAACTCATCCGTTCCGGCGGCGGCGAGACGCGCTTCGGCGTGCGGGTCGCCAAGATCGAAGGCCGTCACGACGGAGCCGTCGCGCATACGGATGCCGGCACGTACGAGGGTCGACTGGCGGTCGGCTGCGCGGGGCTTTTCTCCGATCGTCTCGCGCGCGCGTCGGGCAGCGCCCCCGATGCGAAGATCGTCCCGTTCCGCGGCGAGTACTGGGAACTGATACCCGAAGCACGCGGGCTCGTGAAGAATCTCATCTACCCCGTACCGGATCCGAACTTCCCGTTTCTCGGGGTTCACTTCACACGCATGATCGGCGGCGGCGTCGAATGCGGCCCGAACGCCGTCCTCGCCTTCGCCCGCGAAGGCTACACGCGTACGACGATCAACCTCCGCGATCTCGCCGAGACCGCGACGTGGCCGGGCTTCTGGCGCCTCGTTCGCAAGCACGGACGCGCCGGCATGGGCGAACTGCACCGTTCGTTTTCGAAGTCCGCCTTCGTCGCGGCGCTCTCCCGTCTCCTTCCCGCAATCCGCGCCGAACATCTCATGCCCGCTCCCGCAGGAGTTCGCGCACAAGCTCTCGCGCGCGACGGCGGACTCGTCGACGACTTCCTGTTCGTCGACGGTCCGTCGACGGTCCACGTCTGCAACGCTCCTTCTCCCGCGGCGACGTCGTCTCTCGCGATTGCGGACGCGATCGTCGACCGCCTGAAACCCGCCACACGATGAACGATCTTCGCCGCCTCCCGGATCGCGTCCTCCACGACTTCTGCGTCGCGGTCTTTCGCTCATTCGGCGTTCCGGAAGCCGATGCGCGGACGGCCGCGGACGTGTTGATCGCCGCGGATCTCCGAGGCGTCGATTCGCACGGCGTCGCCCGCCTCCACACCTACGTGGACATGCTCGCGCTCGGCCGCATCAATCCGACGCCGCGCGTCACCATCGTTCGCGAGACCGCCAGCACCGCGACGGTGGACGGAGACAACGGACTCGGCCTCGTCGTCGGACCGCAAGCGAACCGCATCGCCATGGACAAAGCGCGGTCCGCCGGATCCGGCTGGGTGAGCGTCCGCAACACGAACCACTACGGCATCGCGGGCTGGTACGCGATGCAGGGACTCGAACACGATCTGATCAACTGGGCGATGACGAACTCGACGAAGCTCGTCGCGCCCTTGTGGGGCGCCGAGCGCATGCTCGGCACGAACCCCATCGCCATCGCGTTTCCGGGACGCGATGAACCACCGATCGTCGTCGACCTCGCGACGTGCGCGGCGGCCTACGGAAAAGTCGAGATCGCAAACCGCACCGGCAAGTCCATCCCGGAGGGTTGGGCCGTCGATCGCGACGGCCGCATGACGACGGATCCTCAAGGGATGATCCAAGGCGGCGCCCTTCTTCCGCTCGGAAGCGACCGTGAACGTTCCGGGCACAAAGGCTACGCGCTCGGCATGATGGTCGACGTCCTCTGCGCGGTGCTCTCGGGGGCGAACTGGGGTCCGTTCACGCCGCCGTTCGCGCTGCGTCAGGAAGTTCCCGCACGCAGCGTCGGAAAGGGTATCGGCCACTTCTTCGGCTCGATGCGCATCGACGGATTCATCGATCCCGACGAATTCCGCGCGCAGATCGACGACGTCGTCCGCACCTTCCGCAAGACGAAGCCCGCACCCGGAACGAGCGGTCCCATCATCCCCGGAGATCCGGAGCGCGAGGCCGAGCGCGAACGACGGGTCGCGGGCATTCCGCTCGTACCCGCCGTCATCGCCGATCTCGTCGACGTCGCCCGCATCACGGGAGTCCCTTTCCCCGACTGAATCGAGACACGCCATGAATCGACTCGTGATCGCCGCACTCCTCCTCCTTTCGGCCTGCGGTGTCCGCGACGACTGCGGCACCGAACGCCCGATCACGGCTCCGATCGCGGAAACGCCCGCCGAGCGCGACGCGCGGATGGCGTGGTTTCGCGACGCGCGATTCGGCTTGTTCATTCACTGGGGTCTCTACGCCGTTCCCGAAGGACGGTGGAACGGACGCGACACCCACGGCGAGTGGATCCGCACGACGGCGCAAATCCCGCTCGACACGTACGACGCGTTCCGCACGCAGTTCGACCCGAAGTCGTTCGATCCTCGCGCATGGGCCGCGCTCGCGCGCGAAGCGGGGATGAACTACGTCACGATCACCACGAAGCATCATGACGGCTTCTGTCTCTTCGAATCCGACCATACGGAGTTCGACATCACCGCGACACCCCACGGTCGCGACGTGATGAAGGACGTCGCCGCCGCATTCCGCAACGAGGGGCTCGCGGTCTGCTGGTACCACTCGATCATGGACTGGCATCACCCCGACTACCTCCCGCGTCGGGAGTGGGAAACCGATCGTCCGACCACGGGCGCCGACATGGATCGCTACGTGCGCCATCTTCATGCGCAGGTTACGGAACTCCTCACGCGCTACGGCCCGATCGGTGTGATGTGGTTCGACGGCGAGTGGGAATCCACGTGGAACCATGAACGTGGGCAAGCGCTCTACGATTTGTGCCGCTCGCTGCAACCGTCCGTCATCGTCAACAACCGAGTCGACGTCGGTCGCGGCGGCATGGCGGGACAGACGCGCGCGGGCGGTTTCGCCGGTGACTACGGAACTCCCGAACAAGAGATTCCGGCGACGGGTCTGCCCGGCGTCGACTGGGAGTCGTGCATGACGATGAACGGGCATTGGGGGTGGAACGCCGCCGATACCCGATGGAAGTCGACCGACGAACTGATTCGACTTTTGTGCGACGTGGCATCGAAGGGCGGGAACTTCCTCCTGAACGTGGGTCCCAAGCCCGACGGCACGTTCCCCGCGGAAGCGGTCGAGCGTCTGAAGGGCATCGGGGCGTGGATGAAGGACAACGCCGCATCGATCCACGGAACGCGCGCGAGTCTCTTCGCGACGACGCCTTGGGGGCGATCCACGACCCGAACGACGACCGAAGGTCGCACCACCGTCTATCTGCAACTCTTCGATCCGCCGTCCGACGGCCGCGTCGACATCGTCGGCCTCGGCACGACACCGCTTTCGGCACGCATCCTCGGCGGTGACGCGGTCGACGTCGTCTCCGGGATCGATCGCGTCACGCTCGTCGTGCCCGGATCGGCTCGCGCGAAGAGAATCCCCGTCGTGGCCCTCGAGTTCGCCGGAAAACCCGCCGTCTTCACCGCACCGACGATCCAAGGCCCAGCGGGAGACATGTTCCTCGCCGACGGCGTCGACATCGCGGAACGCTCCATCGTCATCCCCGCCATGGACGGATGCGAAGTCCGTGCGACGTTCGACGGCCGCGATCCGCGTCCCGACGGCGTCATCGGGTCCGGGACCTACGCCCTGCGGGATACCACCACCGTGCGTGTCCGCGGATTCCGCGACGGCATCCCCGTCACGCCGATCGCGGAACGGACATTCCGACGCGTCGACCCGCGCGCGGGCACGTCGCGCACGACGATTCCCGGCCTCGTGCGCGAATCGTGGCCGGGTTCCTTCAAGAAGCTCCCGACCTTCGACGACCTCGGAGCACCGAAGTTCCGCGGCGTCGTCGATGTTCCCGCCCCGGGGACCCCTTCACAGGAGCACGTCGCACGGCGCTTCTCCGGTTGGATCGACATCCCCGACGACGGCGTGTGGAACTTCGAACTCGTCTGCGACGACGGTGGGCGACTGGCGATCGGAGGCGACGTCGTCGTCGATCACGACGGCCTTCACAAACCCGAACCCAAGACCGGACGCGCCGCGTTGTCCAAAGGCAAACACCGATTCGAACTCGTCCATTTCAACGCGACGGGCGGCGAATGGCTCGAACTGCGTTGGGCGCGGGGCGCCGACGCCCTCTCGCCGATTCCCTCGGCGGCCTTCGGACACGACACGTCGAAGCAAGCCGAAAAATCCACACCCTGATTGATTCGGGGTGTCAGTGATTTTTCGTCGCAACCGGATTCGGAAAGCACCATAATCGCCCCATCCCCATGCTCAACATCCAAGACCTGACGAACGACAAGATCCTCCTTCACACGAAGCGCATGGAGTTCGACGGCAAGACCGTTCCCTCTCTCGGGGGCATTCCTCTCCTGCGCAAGATCGGCCAAGGGGGCATGGGCGCTGTTTACGTCGGCTATCGGCAGTTGTTGCAACGCGAAGTCGCGGTCAAAGTTCTGCCCCAACAAGTCGCCGCGCAGGACGAACAAATGACGGAGCGCTTCCTGCGGGAAGCACGGCTCGCGGCGAAGATCGCATCGGAACATCTCGTCGCCGTCGAAGACGTCGGCGAAGAGAACGGCATCTCGTACCTCGTCATGGAATACGTGAAGGGGTGCGGAGCGTCGGACCTCCTCAAGAAGGAGAAAGGAGGCCTTCCCGAAGCGAAGGCTCTCGACATCGCCATCGGCGCGACGACGGGACTGGCGGCGGCGCACGAGGCCGGCGTCGTTCACCGCGACATCAAGCCCGACAACATTCTCGTCCCCTACGACGTGAACGGCTTCCCCCAGCACGCGAAGGCCAAAGTCGCCGATTTGGGAATCGCGCGTCCGATCGATTCGGGCGGTCACTCGCTGACGATGGCGCGCCTCGCGATCGGAACCCCGGGTTATATGGCTCCCGAGCAGGCGACGGATGCGAAGACCGCGGGCAAGCCCGCCGACGTATTCGCGATGGGCGCCACGCTCTACTGCCTCCTCTCGGGGGAAGCGCCGTTCGAAGGTGAATCCCCCACGTCGGTTCTCATGGCGACGCTGAAGGATCCCCACAAGCCGATCAAGAAGCTGAAGGCCGACGTGTCGATGGCGACCGCGACCATTCTCGACCTCTGCCTCGAAAAAGATCCGGCGAAGCGCCCGCGCGACGCGGCGGCGCTCCTCGCGCTCTTGAAAGGTGCGCGTGGCGGGCTCTCCGGAACTCCCATTCCCGCGGAATCGGCGGAAGCCCTCGCCACCCTCTCGCGAACCGCGACGCCACGTCGGAATCTCTTGATCGCGGGCGCTGCGGTCGTGGTGTTGGCCGCGGTCGGATGGTTCATGATGGGCGGCGATACGCCCACTCCGACGAATGCTCAGGCGCCCCCCGCCGCGCCGGTGACCATCACCGTCTATTCGGGCCCCGAGAAGGAAGCCGTCCTCAAGGAATGGGCGAAGGCTTTCCACGCCTCCCCCGTTTCCAATGGGGCGACGGTGAACGTGAAGGCCCTCAGCCTTTCGAAGACGATCGACGCGATCGTCGACGATCCGAAGTTCGACGTTCAGGTGTGGTCCCCGTCGTCGTCGATGTTCGCCGCCGATGCGGCGATCCGTTGGAAAGAGAAACACGGTACCGAGCTGATTTCGGCGTCGACGAGCGTCGCGCGCGGTGTCCTCGCATTCGTGATGTTCAAGAATCGCCACGACGTCTTCGTGAAGAAGCACGGTCCTCTGACTTTCGAATCACTGTCGAAGGCCTTCACCGAAACGCCCTCGTGGGAATCCATGGGCGGACCCAAGGAATGGGGCGATCTTTGCTTCGCGATTCCACGACCGTCGAAGTACGCAGTCGGTGCC
This sequence comes from uncultured Planctomycetota bacterium, assembly GCA_903916245.1. GTDB lineage: Bacteria > Planctomycetota > CAIWVZ01 > CAIWVZ01. Next base: position 11,978 of record CAIWVZ010000365.1, read on the forward strand.
TTGGCGATCGCGAGTATGGCCGCCGTGGCGAATTCGGAGATGACCAAGATCGAACCTCACGACATCGAAAACGAGACCTTCAGGAAGTGGGGCCGCGGACTCACGCAGGCGTTCGCCATCGAATCGTCGGGCGAAATCACCGTCCGTGACATGGTGCAGTTCGGTGCTTCGAAGTACGACGGCGTCATCGGCTACGAAGACACGATCATCGACCAAATCGCTGCCCTCGAAGATCGCAACGGCGAAGTCGTCGTCACCTATCCGTTCGTCAACGTCTGGAGCGATCACCCGCTTTGCGTCCTGGCCGGAGGAAAATCCACGCCCGCCCAACAGAAAGTCGCAAAGACTTTCGTCGACTTCTGTTACGAACCGGCTCAGCAGACGAAGTTGCTCGCGGAGGGGTTCCGTCCGGGAAACACGAAGGTACTGCTCGGCAAGGAATCTCTTTGGGAAACGATGAAATCGCGCGGCGTCAGCAAGGAGATCAGCGTCGCATTGACGGACCCGCCGTCTCCCGCGATCTACGAAGCGCTCAAAACCGAATCCGAAGACTGGATGAAAAAGTACTACAAGGACCCGAAGTCGAAGTAATCGATCGACGACGATCCCGCACCCGCGTCCGTCGGCGCGGGTGCGCGTGTTTCAGGAACCGTCGGGACGCGATGCACTCGTCTCGGGCATCCACGGCGGAAGATGGCCGATCAACTTCTCAGCCTCCGGCGAAACCGGGACGCCCCAGCGTCGGAAGAACGGTCCGAGGTCGCGACCGACGACCTTCGAAAATCGCACCATCCATTGATCGCGCTTCTCGTCGTCGTTGCGCGGCGCGGCACCCGCCGACGCATCGCGATAGGACGCGAAGACCTTCTTGAACGGCTCCCAACCGAACGCCCGCCGCAACTGCACGTACATGGAAAGCGCGAGGAAGGGGTCGCTCTTCCATGCCTCGTACGGAGCCCCCTTCGCCAAGTGAGCCGCCATGCGTTCCCGCGATTTCGTTGCGTCCATCGCGTCGTGACCGCCGTCCTTAAGTCCGCATACCGTTTCGAGGCAATACAGCGTGAAAAGGTTGTTGGTCACTTCGCCCGTGCCCTCGAACGTCCAAGCTCCTTCCTGATGATTGTGGCCGAGTTCGTGGAAGAACCCC
>CAIWVZ010000366.1 GCA_903916245.1 uncultured Planctomycetota bacterium
ACGAAGGAAGCGGCCCGCGCGAAGACCGTGGCCGAAGAGATCAAGAAGGACGGCTGATCCTCCACGGCCGACCGACGCCCCCGTGCCCCGCACGGGGGCGTTTCCTTTTTCCCTCTCGGAAGATCCGACACGTCTCGCGGTTTCGCGACGGATAAACTCCGGTCATGGACCGCATGCTCGTCGTTCTCGCTCTGGTCGTCGCCTTCCCCGTACGCGCTCAAGAGTCGCGTCCCGTCGGAACCGCCTGGATCCGACAAGGGATCGCCGCCGAATCTCGACCGGCGTTGGAAGTGGCGTTGCGTCGCTACACCCGTGACGACGGAACGTCGGTATCGCTCGTCGGCGTCGCCCATATCGGCGACAAGAGTTTCTACGACGCGTTGCAAAAGACGCTCGACGGCTTCGACGCCGTCCTCTACGAATCGGTTCTTCCCGACGGCGCGTCGCGACCGGAAGGCGACACGGACGAGGAGCGCCGCGAAGCGACGCTGCGGTCGTTGAAGTTCCTCGCCGATCGCGCGGGAGATCACCGTCGCGACACGGGGGCGTGGCCCGCGAATGTCGAGGTTCTCGCGAAATGGTCGCACACGAACGACCCGCGTCTCGGACACGGCGTGGAGAACGCCGCCACCGACGCTTGGGGACGCGCGACCACGTTCGTCGTCGATTCGACGACCGATACGATGACGGTGCGCGCACAGCCGCCGGGCGATGGGCCGCCGATCGAAGCGGTCGCCACCCCTTCGAAACCCGCGACGAAGAAGAAGGCGGGAGGCGGCGTCCAAAAGGACCTCGCCGTCGCCCTCGGGCTCGCCTATCAGCTCGACGCGATCGACTACACGGGACCGCGATGGGTCCACGCGGATGCTTCCATCGGCGACGTCGAACGCGGCATCCGCAAGCGCGGGGGCAATTTCGCGCAGCTCAATTCCATGCTCACCGGATCCGGCGCTCTCGGTTCGATGATGGGCCTGATGATCAACCTCCTCAAAGCGTCGAGCGACGGCATGAAATCGGACATGAAGTTCATGCTGATCGAAGTGCTCGCCTCCGCCGACGAACGCACACGCTCCATGCTCGGCAAGGGAGTCGCGGAAACGATCATCGACGAGCGCAACCGCGTGGCGTTCCGCGAACTCGATCGGCTCCTCGATCGTGTGAAGGAGCGGCGGAACTACGCGATCTTCTACGGCGCGCTGCATCTCGACGACATGGCGAAGAGGCTCGGCGATCGAGGATTCCAACCCGTCGACGAGCGGTGGATGACCGTACTCACGACCGATCCGGATCGTGGTGATTCCCCCATGCGCCGCCAATTGCGCGGGGCGATGAACCGCGCTTCCAAGAAGGACGGCGCGACGACGAGACCGTCGCGTTAGGGCGCGACGAGCACGCGCATCGCGACGACGCCGCCGACTTGCGGAGTGCCGTCGAATCCGGGCCCCGAGACGGCCAAAAGGAACGGCTCGCCGCTCGCGAGGGGAAGCGACAACGGGATCGTCGTCGGACCGGTGAACTTCTCGGTAATCACGGTGGTTCCCGTGCGGATATCCAGTCGGTCGGCATCGCAACCCGCGGGCAATCGGATCTTGATCCAGCCCTTCACGAGGTGACCGTCCCGACGCAACTCTTCGACGAGCACCACGGGCCCGTTCGAATGCAGACGTTCGCCGCGACCGAGATTGAGCGTGACGAGAGGGTGCAACGACGGGGGCACGAGAGCCGCTCCCGTGTCCGACGACACGATGACGCGATCGGACGGTCGCGCGATCAGATGGGCTGCGAGTTTCAGAGGGTCGGCGAGGACGACATCGGCCGCGAAGACGGTTTCACCGTCGATGCGACGCCGAACTCCGCGCGCATCATCCGCCGCGCGCAACGCCGCCGCGGGGCGTCGACGTGCGTCCCAAGCGTCGATGATTTCCGCGTCCTCGGGAGATTGGTCCGCCGCGAGGAGAAAATTGACCACGAAACCGTCCGCGACGTCGGCGCGGAGACGTCGCCGATCGATGCCTCGAAAAGGAGAGCCTCGGGCGGTCAGCGTCACCGAAGCGCCGAACGGCACATAGGTGTCGCCGTATCCGTCCGCGGAGACCCACGCCGATCCCTCGCGCGGTGACCCGCCGACCGGGCCGAGCAGGGGCGGCGCAACCCCGTCGACCGCGCCGATCTCGACGATGCCGGGGATCGGCTGCTTGCCCGCCTGGTCGCGGATCGTGAAGCGCACCCGCGATGCGGGAATCAGCGCGATGCGGTCGATCACCACGCCGGGGCCGGGCACCCGAAGCGACAACACGTGATCGCGGTCCGACGGCGCGACGGGCAGCGCGGCCGCGAACTTGCCCGCGACGGAGGGAAATCCCGACAACGGCCCCATCGGAATCCCGTCGAGAGCCGTCGAGAGATCGGCACCGCCCTCGAGGATACGGCCGCGGATTTCGAGAAGCCGCGGCGTCGCACTCTTCGGGAACGGGACGTCCGTCACGCCCGGAGCGGGCCGCGTCGCGGCCGCCACCAACAGGCGTTCGCCGCGATCCGCGCCGACGCCCTTTCCGGGACGCGAATCCTGCGCGAGAAGTCCGCCGACGACGAGGAAGACGAGAAGCAACACCTGCATGGGCGAAGCATCGCCCTTCTTGCCGTGCCTCGCAAGGAAGGCCGCCAACTTCTCGCTTCCGGATCCCTTCGGCGCCACGGTATTCGACGTCGCGTCTTCGAGCTCGACGCCCTCCATCCCCATCTCGCCGAGGAACCGCGACGGGAACCTCGGCTCTTCCTTCCCGAAGCGAATGCGCTTCGCCGCGCGGGACATCCAAAGGCGCTCGCGGGCCCGCGTCACGGCGACGTAGAACAGCCGCCGCTCCTCCTCGATACCGCGCGTCTCTTCGGCCGCGTCGGTGTCGTCGTCCGGACTGCCGATGGAGTTTTGATGCGGGAGAAGGCCTTCTTCGCAGCCGACGATGAAGACGTTGCGATACTCGAGGCCCTTCGAAGCGTGGACGGTCAGGAGCGACACCGCGGGTTTGTCTTCCTTGTCGTCCTTCTTCTCCTGATCGCGCAACGCGAGGTCTTCGACGAACTTGGCGAGTCCTCCGCCACGCCGCGAGTCGTGCTCGCCGGCGGCTTCGAGAAACTCTTCGACGACGGCGATGCGGGCCAAACGTTCGAGGGCATCGGTCGTTTCGAGTTTGATGTAGTCGCGATAGTTCACCGCTTCGATCACGTGATTGAAGGCGGCGCGCGCCGACTGCTTCCCCTGCTCGCGCATGGCGCGGATGATGCCGAGGAGCAGATCCGCCCCTTCCTTCGCCTGCGTCGGCAGGCTCGAGATACCACCTTCGAGCGCCGCGAGGAGTCCGCAGCGACGATCACCGGCGGTTCGTTTCATCACGTCGACCGACGTCTTGCCGATACCGCGCGGCGGCGTATTCGCGATGCGGAGAAACGCCGGGTCGTCGCGGTCGTTCAGCGCCGCGCGTGCGTACGCGAGCAAATCGCGCACCTCGCGCCGATCGAAGAACGAGAACGTGCCGAGCACGCGGTACGGAATCGAACGGGTACGCAAGGCTTGCTCGAGCGGACGGCATTGACGATTCGCGCGGAAGAGAATCGCGATGTCCTTCGGTGCGTGGCCCTCGGCCACGAGTCGGGCGACGTTGCGGCCGACCCAGTCGGTTTCCTCCCGATCGTCGGGGGCGACGAACAACGTGATCGGTGCGCCTTGTCCGAGCGACGACCACAACTTCTTCTCGCGACGCATGCCGTTCAGCGCGATCACGCGATTGGCCGCCGAGAGAATCGTCATCGTCGAGCGGTAGTTCTGCTCGAGGGCGACCACCTGCGCTCCCGGGAAGTCGCGCGTGAACTTGAGAATGCGGTCGGGCTCGGCACCGCGCCATCCGTAGATCGACTGGTCGTCGTCGCCGACGACGCACAGATTCGGCTTCGGCCCGGCGAGCAGACGCATCAGATGGTACTGCGTCGCATTGGTGTCCTGATACTCGTCCACCATCCAGTAGCGCCAGCGTGCCTGAACCGCCGAACGCACCGTTTCGTCCTTCTCCAGCATGCGCAACGGCAGGAGGATCAGATCGTCGAAATCGACGAGGCCGCGACGGCGGAGGAGTTCTTCGTACAAGCCGTAGGCGTCGGCGATCCGCTCCTCCTTCGGATCCCGCGCCGAACGACCCGCCTCCTCCGGCCCGACCGCGCCGTTCTTCCACATGGAGATGCGGAAGTGCGCGTCCTTCGGCTGGATTTGGTCGCGCCCGAGCCCGAGTTCGCGCAGCGCGTCCGCGACGAGATCTTCCTGATCGCCCGGATCGGCGATGGTGAAGTTCTTGGGGACTCCGCAAGCGACACCGTAATCCCGAAGAAGGCGCGCCCCGAGGCTGTGGAACGTGCTGACGGTCAGTCCTTCGGTGCGCCCTTTGAGGAAGGCGGCCGCCCGTTGCGCCATTTCCTTCGCCGCCTTGTTGGTGAAGGTGACGGCCCCGATCGCGTGAGGCGGGACCCCCTTCGACACCAGGTGGGCGATACGACTCGTCACGACCCGGGTCTTCCCGGTTCCGGCGCCCGCGAGGACGAGAAGCGGCCCCTCCGTCGTCAGGACCGCCTTCTCTTGGGCGGGATTCAATCCTCTGAGGTGGTCGGTCATGGCGCGGGGGGCACGTTAGCATCCGCCGTCATGAAGGCCCGCCCGTTCGCCGTTCTGCTCCTCTCCGTCGCCGCCTGCGGCGACACGCCTCCGCCGTCCGCTCCGACGGCGCCGCGCGCCGTGGAGTCGGAGATCGCCTGCCCGGTCGAAGGGACGCGATTTCCGCCGTCGCGCGGCGTCGAAGCCCAGGTCGGAGGGTCGACGGTGAAGGTGTGTTCGCGCGGATGTGCGATTCGCTACGAACTCGACCCCGCCGCCTTCGGCTCGCCGAGATAACCCGGTGCAAGGGGGCCCCGAACACATTCCCTCACGACCGGACGAGCGCATCGACGTCGCCGTGGAGTTCCCGACGATCCGCGCACTCGTGTCGGTGTGCGGCGCCACGAGCAACGCCGGAAAGACCACCACGGCGGAGAACGTGATCCGCGCGTTGAAGGCCGCGGGACTCCCGGCGACGGCTCTCAAGGTGACGCGAACGCATCTCGGCGACGCCTGTCCGCGCGGCGTCACGACGTGCGGCACCTGCGCGAGTCTCGATCAACCCTTCCGACTCGTGACGGAGACGCTCGCGCTCGCCGTTCCGGGAAAAGACACGCACCGCTACATGACCGCGGGCGCCGATGCGGTGCTTTGGCTCCTCGTCCACCCGTCCGCGATGGCCGCGGGCATCCGCGCGGCGCTCGGCGCCGTCGCCGCCGGGCACGTCGTCGTGGCGGAAGGCAATTCGTTCCGCGATTTCGCCTCGGCGGATCTCACGCTGCTCGCCTGGTCGCGACGCTTCCCCCCCAAATCCTCGTCGCGTGTCATTCTCGATCGCGTCGACGGTTGCGTCGAACGCCCCGATACGGCATCGTTCGGGAACGGCACCGAACATCCATCACCCAACCCCCGGGTGCCGCAGGTGAACCCCGACGACATCGGCTCCTTCGTGATCACGCACCTCGGCCCGCGCGTCGTCCACCGTCCGTGACTTCGGAAGTTCATTCCACCCCCACCTCGCCGCGTTCGAGCGCCCTCGCCGTCGGACTCGGTGCCGGCGTGGTCCTCGCCGTTCTCGATGCGGGGCTGACGGCGGCCGACGGTGTCTCGCACTGGCGTCCGCTGACGCTCGCGGGCGCTTGGTGCCTCGTCGGTGCCGTCCTCGGCCTCGGCCTCGCCGCGGCCACCCGCGCCGTCGTCGACGCGCGCCGCGCGACGATCGCGGGAGCCGTCGCGTTCCTTCCGTTCGCTCTCGGAGTCCACGCGACACTTTTCGACGGCGCCGCCGCGGCGCGTCTTCCCGCGCTCCCGCTTCTGAAAGGTGTGGTGGCGGGCGCCATCCTCGTCTCCGGGGCCGTCGCCGCGCGCCTCGCGTTTCGCCTGAAAGACCGCCCCGTGGTGCGCACCGTCGTCGGCCTCGCGTGGATCGCGACGTTCACCACGCTGCATCTCACCGTCTACCCGCGTCAGTATCCGAGCGCCCACGACGTCCTGCTCGCGCACGTCGCCGTCGGCGCGTTGTTCGTCGGGGCGGCGATGCCGATGCGCCGCGCCCTCGCCGTAGTCCCCGTGCTGCTCGTCCTCGCGGCCGCCGTCGGCACGTCCGATCCGCTGCTGCGCCCCGCCGCTTCACGCCTTCCGTTGGCTTCGCGTTGGTTGCCGCCGCTGCTTCCCAAGGCGACACCGCCGCCCGCCGCCGCGCCGTACGTCCTCGCCCCATGGACCGACGAGCGACTCGCCTCGACGCGGTCGCTCCTGCGGACCGCCGGAATGCCCACGCGGCCGAACATCCTGTTCGTGACGATCGACGCCTTGCGCGTCGACCGCGTCGCCGCCTACGGCGCGCCGACGAAACTCACCCCACGCCTCGACGCGCTCGCCGAAGCGGGCACCGTGTTCACGCAGTGCCGCGCCGCCGCGACGCTGACCTACTGGTCGGTGATGTCGGCGTTCCTCGGCCTGCGCCCCGACCGCATCAAGTTGCATCCGGAGCCGGACGCTCTGCCGATCCTTCCGCGACTCCTCGAAGACGCGGGATGGCGCACGTGGGCTTCCTTTCCGAAGTGGGGCGTGTTCCCCGACGCCGAGAAAGCGTCCCGCAACGGGCCGACGAGTCTCGGCTTCGGGACGACCGAAGATCGCGACCTGACCGACGCGGAGCGTGTGGACCTTTGCCTCAAATGGATGCGCGACCATCGGGACGCTCCGAAGTTCGGTTGGCTTCACCTCATGGCACCGCATGCGCCGTATCGGCCGCGTGGCGGGCCGATCTTCGGCACGTCCGCCGCGCGACGTTACGACGCGGAGATCGTCGAATCGGACGCGCTTCTAGGCACCCTCGTCGATCGACTCGTCGCCGACGGGTTCGGGAAGGACACGTTGATCATCGTTTCGGCGGATCACGGTGAGGAGTTCGGCGAACACGGCGCGGCCTTCCACGGACTCACGACCTACGACCATGCGGCACGCGTGCCGCTCGTCGTCGCCGGGCCGGGCATCCCCGGCGCGCGGCACGACGCTCAGGTCTCGCTGACGGACCTCGCACCGTCGATCCTGCATTTGGCGGGACTGAGGGCTCCGACGGCCCTCGACGGGCGCTCGTGGTTCGTTCCCGATCCGAACGAAACACCGGGGCGGACGATCTTCATCGAACAACATGTACCGCTCCACAACGTCGATCTTCGGGCGGTCGTCCGCGGGCGCCATAAAGTCATCCTCGACTTCAACACGCGCGCCCACGAGATCTACGACATCGCCTCCGACCCCTTCGAGATGCGCAACCTCGCCGGGACCGGACTTCCGCAGGAGACGGAACTTCTCGGATTGGCGCTCGCCGCTCCACCGCCGTTGGACGCCGCGCCGGACCCGGAGATGGCGACTCTCGACCGCCTCGCGGCCGAAGGGCGCGGAGGCATCGATCGCTGGGGACCTCTTTTGCTCTCGCCCCGCACACGGCTTCGCGCTCGCGCGGTCGACGCCTTGGAGGGGATCCCCGATCGGGGAGGCCGCGCCACCCTGCGTTGGTTCGCGGAAGCCGTGGGGCCCGCGTCGGATTCCGAGCGACTTCGCGCTCTCGCAGCAGCGAATCCGACGGCGGAAGATCTGACGCATCCCGACCCGCGATTCCGTCTCGCCTACGTGATGTCGACGGTGCGCGAAGGACCTCCGAAGGATCCGTCACCGCTGCTCGCCCACCTCCCGACCGAAACCAACCGTGCCGTGATCCACGAGATCCTCCGCGCGACGAGTTGGGCGAAGCGGCCCGCGCCGGAGGATTACCTCGAAGGCATCGCGAGTACGCCCGACGAGACCGGACTCCTCGCTACGCGCATCCTCGCCACCTATCGCGTGGATACGACGGGTCGCGCGATTCCCGGGAAGGCCGTGGTGGATTCGACCGCGGCCCGCCCGGTTGCCATCGGCACGGCGGGGACGGAAGTGAACATCCCCGGTTCGCCTACGACGGACACCGCCCTCAACTGGGTGCTCTTTTGGTCGACGGAGGACGTCTCGGAGATCGCCGTGTTCGCGACCTCCGACGGTGCGGCCTTTCCCGTCACGGTGTTGCGCCAAGAGGGCATCGTCGGGGTCGCATTCCGCCGCGGCGCGAAGCCGCTCACCCTCCAGGCGCTCGGCAACAAGATCCGACCGGTCTTCTCCGCCGCCCTCCGCGTCGGCGGCTGACCACGCGGGTAGGACCCGACGACGGGTCGCGCTATCGTCCCACCATGAGGTCGCTTCGTCACACACTCGCAGCCGCGATCGCCGTCGCCGTCGCCGTCGCCGGTTGCGGTGACGGAGGCAAGGAGGCGCCGACCCCGCCCAAGCCCGCTTCGGCACCGACGTCGACCGAGGTGAAGACACGGCCCCTTCCGCCGATCTTGGAAAAGGCGATCGCGTGGCACGGCGGCATCGAGCGTTTGTCGACTTTGAAAACCGCGACCATCACGGCATCCGGCAAGCAGATGGGCCGCCCCTATTCCGTGACGACGCGCTTCGACCGCGACGGATCCCTGCGCAGCGATCTCGAGATCCACGATGCTCTGATCTCGCAGGTGATCACCCCCGAAGGCGCTTGGGCCACGTTCGACGGCGTTCGCATGCCGCTCGAACCCGGCGATCGCGAAGCGATGCTCGAGGGACTCCGCACCATGCGGTTGTCGTTGCTCGCGGACCTCGCGGTCGACTCCGACGTCGCCGTCGAAGACCGCGGCATGCGCAACGGCAAAGCGACGCTCGAAGTTCGTTGGCCGAAGGCTCCGAAGGGCCCCTACACCCTTTCCTTCGACGACGACGGACGCCTCCACGCGCTCGCGTGGAAGACACCCGTGTTCGGCTATCGCGGTTCGCAGGCCTCCCGCATCGAGATCCTCCGGTGGGGGGATTGCCGAGGTGTGAAGATCGCGCTCGAGACCCGCCTGTCGATCGACGGCGACGTCGTGCAACACGAAACGGTCTCCGCGTTCGACGTCGACACGACGCTCGCCGCCGACGTCTTCGCCGAACCTCCCGCCACTGCGGAGCCGCCCGTGTTCGATCGCGTGACGAGTCCGACGACCGCCGCATGGATGCGGGCCGAATCGCTCGACGACGGCTCCGAAGAACGGCTCGCGAAGTGGATCGAACGTCAAGGGTGGCGTCGCGCCGGCCCCACCATCCGCACACTGCCCGACGCCGAAACCCGTCAATCGTCGGTCATGATCGCGCTCGATCTCACCGATCCCGACACGCGCCCCGCCACGCGCCCGCAAACGCGCCCGGCCGAAGGTCCGCGCGTCCGCGACCTTCCTTCGATGCGCGTCCTCGCGTTGGCCACGAGCCCGGGAAAAAACGCCGTCGACGACGCCGCGAAGCGGCTTGCCGCGGCCGCCGCCGAACGCGGTCTCGTCCCCGCGGGGCCGTTGCGTCTCGTGGCGTGGAGCGCGGACCGCCTCCACGTGCAACTTCCCGTACGCGGAAAATCCTGACGCGATGAAGTCCGCGGCGGCGGTGATCCTCTTCGGCGTGACGCTCGTTCTGTTCGGAGAGCTTCGCGGTGTCTCCGCGCCGAAGCCGTTCGCGCCGCATCAGTCGAAGGGTGCGTGGCTCGCCGCGACGGGCACGGCGCCCCTCGACGGACCGTCCGCCCTCGTCCTCATCGAACGCATGAAGGCTCTCGGGGCCGACGGCATCGCGCTCGGACCGGACGTGCTGCAACCGCACCTCGACGCCCCCGATCTCGAGTGGGGCCGCGACGACGACGCGCTGCGCTTCGTGCTTCGTGCCGCACGAGAATACGGAATGAAGACGTTCGTCATGCCGCGCGTCGAATCGCCGGATTTCTTCAAACCTCCGTATCCGTGGCGCGGCACGATGACGTTCGAGCGTCCCGAAGTTCGTGCCGCTTGGTACGAGAATTATCGCCGCATGATCGTCCACTACGGACGTCTGTGCGCGGAAGAGGGCGTGACGACGTTCGGCATCGGCCTCGAGTACCGCAAATTGGTGACCGAGGATCCGAAAGAGTGGCGTCGTGTCGCGGAAACCGCTCGCGGCGTTTTCGGCGGAACTCTCGTCTACTCCGCGAACTGGGACGACTACGAACGCATCGCGTGGTGGGATGCCGTCGACGTCGTCGGCATCGGAGCCTACTTCGAGATCATCGAAGACGGGCTTCCGGACGGAAAGTACGTCGACACGAAGACGCTCACCCCTCCCGACCTGAGCGACGTCATGGACGGATGGAGGCCGATCCGTTCGAAGCTCGAAGCCTTTTCGACGTCGGTTGCACGGCCGATCCTGTTCACCGAGGTCGGGTACACCCGCTATGCGGACACCTGCTGGTATCCATGGCGGTGGCAGGCGGTGCGGGACGAACATCCGGAGCAACAGGCGCTCGCGTATCGCGCGCTGATGCGGACTTTCGCGGGAGCTCCTTGGTGGGCGGGCGTCTTCGTCTGGAGGTTCTACACGCGCCCCGAGGACATGAGCGATTGTCGCTACCGCACCACCGACCGCTCCGAGCACGTCGTGCGCGACGCGTGGTCGCGCGACCGTCGCTGACGGAAACGTGATCAGCCGTCTTTGCGCGGCGCGTCGTCGTCCGGCTCGCTCTCCGCGGGTTTGACGGCGGGCGGTTCGAGAACGATCTCGGTCTTTTTCCCCGCGGTGATCGTGAACGGCTTTGCGACCTTCCACGTGTCGCGACTCGCGTACAGCATGTAGTTGCCTTCGACCATCGGGATGTCGACGTCTTTCCCGGGCATGAGACTGGATTCGATCTGTCCGAGTTTCCCGTCGCGAAGCCACTCGATCTGATCCCACGACTTCATGTCACCCAACGGACCACCCGCGAGTTCGCCGACGCGCACCCATCGACACTGCACGCGATCGGACTCCTGCGGCTCCGTCGTCGCACCCGGGTCTCGGACGACCTTCATCTTGAGCGCGACGGGGACGTCGGCCTTGAGGGTCCGTTGGACGGATCCGCCCGTGGGAACGTCGAACCACGGTGTCTCCCCGCAACACCAGGCTCCATCGAGCCACGTTCCGCCGTCCACCGACTGAGGTGTCACCAACATCACGATGCGATACCGGCCCGGATTCTGGACCAACCATGTGACGCGACCGACGGCGTCGGGCCATTGTGCTTGCGCCTCGCGAGACGCGGATGATTCGGGAACGAGATACGCGGACACGGACCTCCACCGCTGCGCGGCCTCGACGACCAACTCGACGCGAGCCAGAGGTCGCAACTCCCAGACAAGATCCCGTATCTCCGATTCGACGTTCAACACCGACGTCGGAACGGCTCCGAATCGCTCGTGAGTCGCTTGACACTCCCAAGGTCCGCGGGGCAATCGAATCGTGAATGTCCCGTCCGGCTCCGTCGTCGCGAACGTCGACCACGATCCGCCGTGGCCTCGATTGAACGGCGCGGCACCTTCCGAATCGCCGGCCCACTGGAACGACAACGAGGCGTTGAAAACAGGAGACTTCGAAAGGCCGTCCACGACGCGACCACTGACGATCACGCATCGACCATCGGGCTGAAGCACCACGTCCGGCGTCGCCGCCAACTCGTCGCGCGTGCGCGAGGCGTGAATCCATCCGTCCGCGATGAAATCGAAGGTGACCTCGACTCCGACAGGAATGCGCTTCGTGAAGCGTCCTTCTTGGTCGGTGATTCCCCAACGTTCGAAACGATCGTCGGCACCGCCGTCGGCCGTCATCACCATGAACGACACATCCGGCATCGGTTTGCCTTCGTTGTCGAGGACCCGCCCCCCTCATACGACCATGCGCTCGACGACGATCCGCACGTCACCGACGGTCGCGCCGTCGGCAAGTTCCGGCAACGGCTCTTCGACGCTCGCCGCCGCGGCTCCCTTCGCACGGATCAGGTGCCGCCCCGGCGGAAGGTCTCGAATCTCGAACCGCCCTTGATCGTCGGTCTCAGCGACCCCGATCGGAACCTCGGCGACGCTCGTCGCGGTCGATTGCTCCGGCGCGTCGAGCGGTAGATACCGAGCGAGGACGATGTGGACGGCGACCAACGCGTTCGCCACCGCCGCACCCTCGCGGTCGAGGACGACGCCACGGACCGTCGACGCGCGTCGTTCGAAAGCCAGATCGACTTCGACCTCGGACGTCTCCGCGAGGTTCTCGACGGTCCGTCTCGCGGATATCCATCCGTGTGCCGGATGACGCGCCGCCACCATCAACGGCCACGATTCCTTGCCCTCGGGAGTCTTGACCCGTTCGACGATCTCGTCGGTGGCCGTGATGCGGTAGCGGCCTTCCGCGTCCGTCACCGCGACGCCGTCGAGACGCTGCGCCCCGACTTCCTCGACGGCGGTCTCGCTCGGCATCCACGGCGACAGCGAGACGACCGCCCCCGAAATCGGAGTGCCGTCGCTGCCTACGACCCGCCCCACGACGCGACGGGCGGGCGGAAGGGCGACATCGACCGCAACGTCGGTGGCGATGCCGTCGAGGTTCACACCGACCATCCTGTTCCCGTAGTCGGCATGTCGGATATCGATGTGGATCGCTCGCGCGGGCAGATCCACCATGCGGATGACGCCGTCGTCGCCCGCGACGCTTCGTGTCGAATTCCAATAGGCGACGGCCCCGGGGATCGGTTCGCCGGTCTTCTCGTCCTTCACCGTGATCCGCACCGTCCTCCCCCGTTCGAGCTGAACGGGGTAGTCGAAGGGTGCCGCTTCGGGAAGGCTCACGACGTCCTCGAGGGTCCCGAACCCGGCGGCACCCACTTCGATCGACGCCGTCCCGACGCGTAGGTCGTGCACCTCGAAACGCCCCGAAGCGTCGGCGGTCGCCGCCCGACGGATGAAACGGCTCCTGTCCTGCACGACCACCGTCGCGCCCGGGATCGGCTTCTCGGAAACGGCGTCACGGACGAGGCCGCTCATCGTCGTCGGGACGTCGACCACGACTTCGATCGCCCCGGCGGTCCGTGAGGCGACCGCCGTGACGCCGGGCGCGAATCCCCGTGCCTCCGCCACGACCTCGAAGGGGCAGTGAATCGGGAGAACGAGGTCGAACGTGCCGTCCGCGCGGACCGGACGGTCCGCGACGCGCTCCACCCATGCAACATCCACTTCGTAGTCGAAGGCCCGGTGATTCATCACGGCGCGCACCACCGCATGCCCGATGCCGATGCCTCCGCGATCGACGACGCGGCCGGAGATCCGGCGCGATCCCGACGGCACCGACTCGGAACCCTCCGCGACGACCGCCCCGACCGCGGGTGCATCGACCGACGTTCCGGGTATCGCCGTCGCCGCCGATTCGGTATTGGTCGAATCCGTCGCCGGGCGATCGGACGGCAGAGGCAACGGCACCGCATCGGGCGAGAACAAGAGCCAGACGATCGCGCCGACCAACAGCACGAGGGTTCCGACGGCCGCCGACCTGAGAAACTTCGACATCGCGGCCATGTTACGAAACACACGACCGTTCGGCGGCGGCGCGGATCGGCTATCCTGAGACAAGCATCATGTTCCCCGCATCGATCGCAGACGCCGCGGCGTCCGTCATTCAGCAAGCCGCCGAAGGCGGTTGGTTCGACCACTTCATCAAGGAGCACGCGACCGAATGGGGACTGCCGTTCCTGTGGTTCCTGCTCCTGATCGCCGGACTCGGCGTACCGCTTCCCGAAGACATCCCGATCGCGAGTGCGGGGTTCCTCTGCGCCCAGCAGGTCGTGGACGGCTCGGTGCCGTGGCATCAGCACGCGCTCTATTTGGGCGGTGTCTACTCGGGCGTGATCGTCGGAGACTCCATCGTCTACTGGCTCGGCCACAAGTACGGAGAAGCGATCCTTCAGCGCCCGATGATCGCCCGGCTGATGACGCCGGCGCGGGTCGAGAAGGCCCGCACCTTCTTCAAAAACCGTGGTGCCTTGGCCGTCATCATCGCCCGCAACATCGCGGGGGTGCGGTTCCCCACGTTCCTCATGGCGGGCATCACCCGCATGGGCTACTGGAAGTTCATTTTCTGCGACGGAATCTCGGGCCTCGTTTCCGTGCCTTTCTACTTCTACTTGGGCTACGGCGCCGGCAAGAACATGGACGCGATCAAGGAACACCTTCCCGCGGTCATCGGCGGCCTGATCGTCGTCGTCGTCGGTGCGATCGTCCTGAAGAAGTTCCTGAAAAAGCGCGTCCCGGTCTGATCGCGACCGCCCCCTTGCAGCCCGGTTCGCCGCCTCGGAAAGTGGAGGCATGCTGAAGAACGAAGTGGCGATCGTCACGGGCGGCGGCGGCAACCTCGGCGCCGCCATCGCGCGCAAGTTGGCCGATCAGGGCGTGTTCACCGTCGTCTGCGGCCGAACGGCCGCGACGCTCAAGGTCACGGTCGCGGAGATCGCCGCGCGCGGTGGAACCGCGGATTGGTACTGCGCGGACGTCACCTCGTGCGACGACTGGGAGAAGATGGTCGACGAAGTGCAACGTCGCGCAGGTATGCCCGTCTCGATCCTCGTGAACAACGCCGCTCGTTTCACGTGGCGCGCCTTCCGCGACTGGGATCCGAGAGCCTTCCGCGACGTCCTCGACTCGAACCTTCTTTCGGCGATGTACGGATCCCGCGCCGTCATGGACGGCATGCGCGCACGCGGCGGCGGCTCGATCATCAACATCTCCTCGGTGCACGGCATCGTCGCGGACAAGAACGTCGCACCGCACGTCGCGACCAAGTTCGGCCTCAACGGACTCACGCTCGCGCTCGCACAGGACCTGAAGGACGACAAAATCCGCGTCAACGCCGTGTGTCCCGGCGCCGTCGAAAAAGATCCGGCCAAAGTCGCCGCGCTCGCGAACGAATGGCCGGGGACCCGCATGCTGCTCGCGGACGACGTCGCGGACGTGGTGACGTTCCTCGCGTCCCCCGCCGCACGCGCCATGACGGGCGCTCTGGTGCCCGTCTACGGGAAAACCCACCCGGGCATCAAGACTTTGTAAGGCGCGGACCGGGCTCCTGTTCGGATCCCGGGACTCGGCTACCATGAACGCCCTCAGGAGCGTCGCGTGACCGTACCCCCCCGCAGCAAGCCGAGCCTCTACATCGATTTCCTCGCCGCCTTCTTCGTCGAGAAGGCGGACGGGTTGGAGGTGGCTCCCTTCGCGCGGGAGTTCCTCGCCGCGGTCAAGGGACGGTTCCGGCTGCGCTGCCTTTCGGAAATCCCCGAAGCGCAGGCTCTCAAGATCGCCCGCTCGCTCGGATTCGAATGCGACTACGTGGCGTGGAGCCGCGGTCTCGGCAAGGCGAAGGCGATCAACATGAACGAGACGTTCTATTGGATCGAATCCGATCCGTCTCCTTCGGATCTGCTGCGTCTTTCGGATGCCCGGTGCTCGGAACGTCTGATCCCGATCGTGAAGCGGGAAGGCGTGACTCCGGCCACGTTGAAGAAGCTCGAACTGACTCTCGACGCTTCGGCCGGCTGAGGCGCGCTTCAGCTCCCGATCGTCACGATCAGGCCGGCGGTCGCGCTCGCCGTTCCGAGCAGAGTCGGTGACCCGCTGGGGTCCATCACGATCACCTGCGATGCGATCGCCACGCCGACGAGACCCGGCATCTGAGGAACCGGCAGTCCCCACGTCGCCGTGCCCCATGCATCGGTCAATCCGGGGATGGCCCCGAGCCACAATCCGGGCGTCGGGTCCACGAGAAGCGCGAAAGGATGCCCGGGCATTCCGATATCGAAGTAGGCCGGGGTGCTCGACAGCGCCAGGAACGCCACGCTTCCGCCGCTCGCACCGGACGTGAAGAGACCGAACGCCGGATTGCCGACCGTCGGAGCGCCGAGGGGAGACAACGTCGGAGCCCCGCCCGCCCCGGCAACGGGACTCCCGAACGTCATCACCGAGGAAGGAACGCCCGGAGGTGCCCACGTCCACTTCGACTTGAGTCCGGACATCCCGGAAGACGTGGGATAGGCCGCGTCGAATCCGGACGCCCACGCCCGAAGGTTCGTGTTCTCGCGCATGAACGTTCCGGTCCACGCGACGTTGGTCGCGCAGGTGGTTCCCGCCACGCTGACGCAAAGAGCAATGTCTCGGTAGCCGTCCCAGGAGAAGGTGGACGTGCCGGTCCAAACCGGGCTCCACTGCGCCGCCTGGCAGGGCCATGAAACCGGGCCCGAGGAGACGGTATCGATGAGGACGTCGGCGTTGTCGAGGGCGGATGCGAACGTGGTCGCCCCGGGCACGACGTGTCCGACGCGCATCGTCATCTGAGGAATGTGCAGGGTTCCGGTCCCGCAGGCGGCCATGGCGATCGACGACGGCGTCGATCCGACCGGCACGCCACGCACATGGAGCTCGAACGCCGAGATGACGGTGAGTTCCGTCCATGATCCCGGATTCGGGCCGAAGTAGGTGGAGTAAGGGATCGCGTTGCATCCCGCGCCGCCCGACGGATTGAGATCCGGGAATCCGGAGACCGTCGACTGGGCCGCGAGGCCGAGGGCGAGCGCGAAGGCAGCGGTGGAAAGCCGGAACAACATGATGGCTGGGTGCCCGCCTCGCGGAAAGGTCGAGCCGCGAAGACTACCCCTCAACCCGTTGCCGTGTCGTGGATTGGGCCGCTTTCGGCCAATTTCCGTAAAGTGTCCGCGGGGGCGGAGAATCCGACTCCAATCCGCGCGGGAGCGCCGTTTTTCATGAAGCACGTACACGAGACCGCCTGCCCCATGGACTGCCCCGACGCGTGCAGCCTATCGGCTACAGTCGAGAACGGCCGTGTCGCGACGCTCGACGGCGACGCTCGGAATCCGTTCACGGCCGGCTTCATGTGCTCGAAGATGAAGCGGTACCCGGAGCGGATCTACGGACCCGACCGCCTCACGCACCCGCTCGTACGCGACGGCGCGAAGGGATCCGGCGTATTCAGGGTTGCGGAATGGGATGAAGCCCTCGATCGCGTCGCCGACGCTCTGCGCGACGTCAAAGCCCGTTGGGGCGGTCGCGCGATTCTTCCCTACGCCTACAACGGATCGAACGGCGTCTTCGCATCGGGCATGGTGGACGAAGCCCTTTGGCGCTCACTCGAAGCGTGCGAACCGCTGCGCACGCTCTGCGCCGCACCCGCATCCGGCGCGGCGAGTGCCGTCTACGGAAAAATGCCGGGTACCGATCCGTCCGATTGGGTGCATGCGAAGACGATCGTTCTTTGGGGGCAGAACCCTCGGGTCTCGAACATCCATCTCGTCCCGCACCTTCATGCGGCTCTCGATCGCGGCGCGCGCCTCGTCGTTCTCGATCCGCGCCGTACCGGGCCCGCGAAACGGGCGGATCTCCACGTGCCCGTCTGGCCCGGATCCGATCTCGCCCTCGCCTTGGCGCTGATCGCGGAAGCGGAGCGCCGCGGGCGCGTCGCACGCACGTTCCTCGATGCCCACACGCGCAACGCGGATCTTCTGCTCGCCGAGGCTCGCCCGTGGACGCTCGCACGCGCCGCGGAGGTCGCTCGCGTACCCGTCGATCTCGTCGCGCGGCTCTACGACGCGTACGCCGGTGAAGGCCCGGTGGTCACCCGCGTCGGTTGGGGACTCGAACGCAATCGCAACGGCGACGGTGCGATGGCGGCGATCCTGGCTCTGCCCGCGATCTTCGGGCACTTCGGAGTCCGCGGCGGTGGCTACCTTCTCTCGCAGTCGGGAGCCTGGCGCGTCGACGGCTCCGGCCTCCCGGGACTCGCGAATCCGCCTCGACATGTCGTCAACATGTCGCAACTCGGCACGGCGCTCGCGGCGGACGATCCGAAGATTCGCGCCCTCGTCGTCTACGACGCGAATCCGATGGTGTCCTCGCCGAATCAGTCGGCGATCGAACGGGGTCTTTCGCGCGACGATCTGTTCACGGTCGTCCTCGAACAGGTGATGACGGACACGTGCCGTTACGCCGACGTCATTCTTCCCGTCCCGACGTTTCTCGAGCAACACGAACTTCATCGCGCGTACGGCACGAGCATTCTCCAACGCATCACGCCCGCCGTGCCGCCCGTCGGCGACGTGCGCCCGAACGAAGTCGTCTTCGCCGAGTTGGCGCGTCGCCTCGGCTTCGAAGGCCCCGCCTTCGATCCGCGCCCCGAGGTTCTCGAAGCCCGATGGCTGTCGGGTGTACGCGGTGCGGGTCCGGGTGATCTCGATCGTTTGAGAACCACGGGAACGGCGACGTTGTCGTCGCCGAACGGCCGCCCCCCCGTCGCGTTCGTCGACGTGTTCCCCTACACCGCCGACGGACGCGCGGACCTCCATCCGGAGGCGTGGCGTCGCATGGGGGCGGACGTCTTCGCCTTCCGACCGGATCCGGGTACGCCGGAGCATCCATTCGCGATGCTCTCTCCGGCGACGGAGACCACGATCAACTCCATTCTCGGCGAATTGCAGACGACGCTTCAGCCCTGCCACCTCTCCCCGACCGATGCCGAACACCTCGGGATCGTCGACGGCGATCGGGTGGAACTGGCGAACACCTTGGGGCGCCTCGAAGCCGTCGCACGGATCGACCCCGATCTGCGGCGCGGCATCCTCGTCGTGCCGAAGGGAATCTGGCGTCGCAACTGCCCGTCGGGATTCGGAGCCAACGCCGTCATCCCGGAGACGGTCACCCCCGCGACCGGCGGTGCGTCCTACAACGACGCACGGGTTCGCCTGCGTCGCATCGACACCCGATGACGGAAGTTCGTCGTCCACACCGATGCGGGTGTAGGATGCGTCGCGAGGAGACCATCCCATGCGCTTCGCCCTCGCTCTCGTCGCCGCCACCACGTTCGCGTCCGCGCAAGTCGTTCCGTCGGCGCTCTATTTCCGCTTCAACGAAGGGTCGGGTACGACGACCGCGAACGTCGCTCAACCCGGTGTCGGTGGACTCAACGCGACGCTGACCGGACATACCTTCGGTGCCGGTCGCTTCGGTGCTGGCCTCCTCGGGACGGGCACGTCGGCACACTACACGTCGAACGGATGGACCACGAATCTCGTCGGCACTTCGTGGACGATCGAGTTTTGGGTCAACCCCGCGGTCGTCACCACCACGATCTCCTACTTGATCGGCGACGTCACCTCCGGCGTGCGCGCCTTCTGGGGCGGCGTCGCGGGTGCGGGCAACATCATCTTGCGCGGGACGAACGTGACCGACTGCACCATTCCCGCCTGCGTCGCGACGGCGAACGTGTGGTCGCATGTCGCTTTCGTGTACGACTACGCCGCGAATCCGAGGACGCTCACCGGCTACTGGAACGGCCTCCCGATCATCGTCTCGACGCAAACCGCCGTCATCGGCGCGCCGGGTGGACCGTTCTACGTCGGCAACTACTCCGCCACCGCGGCCGGTGTGAACGGCACCATGGACGAGGTGCGCCTGTGGCTCGTCGCACGCACGGCCGCGGAAATCTCGGCGTCCTACAACTCGGAACTTTTCCCCGAGAACATCTTCTCGGCCACGACCGCCGGCAACGGCACGGGCGACCTCACTCTTTCCTTGACGGCGATCAGCCCCGCGGCGACCGAAGGCTACATCTTCCTGTCGCAATCCGCCTCGGGTCCGATCGGCGTCGGCCCGTGGTTCGGTCTCGCGCCGGATGCGTTGACCTGGAGCGGCATCAACACGCCGCTGGCTCCCGGCAATCCGCTTCACTACCCCATCGGAATCCCGGGCCTTTTCCCCGATCAACCGTTCGTCGTTCCCCCGGGCGTGCTCTCGAGCCTCGCGGGTCAGACGTGGGACACCGTCGCCGTCGTCTTCACCGGCAACTTCTCCTACCTCGGCAAGTCGTCGGTTCAGCGCTTGGTGTGGTGAAGCGGCGGGGCGATCAACGACGCTCCGATCATGCCCGCATCCGCCCCGAGTTCGGCGACGACGATGCGCGTCGCCGCGTAGGCGACCTTCATCGCTCGGGCCCGGAACACGCGCTTCGCGCGCACGGCGAGCCGACTCCATGACGCCGCGATCCCGCCGCCGATCACGATCCGCGAAGGATTGACGGTGTGCGCGATCACGGCGAACGCCTCGCCGAGGGCGTCGGCCATCGCATCCACGTGGGCCCGCATCGCGCGATCGCCGCGGCGCGCCCGCTTGAAGACCTCGTCGGGTTCGCAGCCCGCGGCGCGCCGCAACGCCCATGCGGACGCGTAGGCCTCGAGGCAATCGACCGCGCCGCACGCGCACGGACGGCCTTCGGTTCCGGCGCGAACATGACCGAACTTGCCCGCCATGTTGGACGCCCCCGTGAGAACACGACCATCCATCACGAAAGCGCCGCCGACGCCGGTGCCCAACGTCAACATCACCATCGACGGAGCCCCGCGGCCAGCGCCGAAAGTCGATTCTCCGCGTGCGGCCGCGTCGCCGTCGTTTTCGACCGCGACCGGGAATCCGGTCCTCGCCGCGACTTCGTCACGAAGGCGCGTGCCCGCCCATCCGCGCATCGTTTTGGTCGACGCCACCACGACGCCGGTTCTCGGATCCACGAGACCGCACGAACCGACACCCACACGCGCGGCGCCGGTTCGCTCCGACAACATCCCGACCAAAAGCGCGATGCGGTCGAGCACCTCCGTCGCCCCTTCGTCGCCGCCCGTCGCACAACGTGCGTGCAGGACGATCTTCCCCGCGGCGTCCACCACCGCCGCTTTCAGCCCGGTCGCACCGACATCGACGCCGATCGCGAGAGAGGCGCGTTTTTTCAAGGCAGAAGCCCTTTCGTCAACGTATCCGGTCGCGTGATCGCACCGCCGATGCACACGCACCACGCGCCGCGACGGAAAGCTTCGCGCACCGCGTCGCGCGTCGCGTATCGCCCCTCCGCGAGGACGGGCTTCCCCGTTCGCGCGAGCGCCGTCACCAACGCGAGATCCGGTCCCGTCGGGACGGAACCACCACCCACATAGCCCGAAAGCGTCGATGCGACGAACGTCGCCTCCGTCAAGGCGGCGCGACGTCCTTCCGCGGCATCCGCCACGTCGGCGACGACTCCGACACGCAGGTCATTCACGATGCGCGTCACGAGTTCGGCGAGATCGGGACGTCGCATCGTCGCATCGAGGGCGATGAGATCGGCCCCCGCGTCGGCCAACCTTCGCGCGTCGGCGAAGGTCGGCGTGATGTAAACGCCCTTCGTCCCGCGCTTGAGAAGTCCGATGATCGGCGCTTTGGTGGATTTGCGCACTTCACGGATGACCGCGGGTCCGTCGAGACGAATGCCCTTCGCGCCCGCGTCGAGCGCCGCGAGCGCCATGGCGGCGAGCACCTTCGGATGACGCAACGGCGAGCCTTCCGGCGCTTGCGACGACACCACGAGTCCACCCTTTAGGCGATTCAACACCGCATCGATGCGACGCGTCATGGACGTCTCCCGCGGCGAGGTGCCGCGCCCAAAATGATGATTTCCGCTTCGAACAAGCGTGCCCAGGGGAACCGAGCGTGGAACGGCGGCGCATCCGGAAGTTCTTCGGAGGTCGCTTCCGCGAGACGTTTCGCGAGGCGAGCGTCGAGCTCGACGGCGCGATCGGCGAACGCGAAGCGGTCGATTCCTTCCGCGAGGCAGAAGTCGCGCAACTCCTGCCGCACCGACGACTGGAACAACCAGTCCTCGATCAGACGTTCGTCGCGCAGGCGCAGCGACGCTTCGGGCCGCACCGTGCCGCGGAGCCGTCCGACCGCGAGCAGCGCGGCGTGGGCCAACGCGGTACCAAGCGCGTTCGACGCCGTGTTCCAAGCGGAGAACCCCATCAGCATGCCACCGGGTAGGCGCGCCATTTCCCTCGCGAACGGAATATCGGCGCCGTTCGCGAAGCGAGCGTCGACGGCGACGAGCGGCGCCCCCGTCGACACTTCGCGGTCGATCCACGCGCGAACGCCGTCGAAGTTCGGACAGTCGATGCGCGGCGGGGGATCGAGGAAGAGATCGACCGGAACGGCCGCGGGAGGATGGACGACGAGGGCCGCGTCGCCGTCGCGCGCGACCAAGGCGACGCCGAGAGCTTCCGCGTGTTCGACGAGCGAGGTCGAGAACGGGACGTGTTCGTAGGGTCCGATGCGATCCGCTCCCTCCGGCTCCGTGTAGGCGACGGAAATACGCGGAAGTCGTGGCGCCGATTTCACCAACGCGGCGGCGACCAACGTGACGCACGCTTCGTCGGTTCCACCGAGGAAGCGGGCACGACCCGCGGCCGTTTCCCGCAGCGCGGCGGTTTCCGCGACGTGCGGTCCCCGCGGGGCCGCATCGTCCTGAAAGAAGAGCACGTCGGCGAGACCGCCGCGCGCCGCCTCGACGGCAAGTCGCAGATTGACCGCGTGATGGCGTTCGCGTGCGGCACGCCAACCTGCAAGGATGTCCGACGGAATCCGTTCTTCGAGGACCGCGCGACGCGCGATCGCTTCCGGATCGGGATCGCCGTCGAGGGCGTTCCAAGGACCCATCGCCTCCCACACGGGCAGCATCGCTTCCGACGATGCCGTCGGGGTCCCGCGCATGATGACGGAAACGAGGGTCGTTTTGGCCCGATGGGGCTCGAGAACCTCCATGACCCTCTCGAAGCGCCGCACCGTTTCCTCGCGGTCGCCGCGCCCGTCTCGGGCACATTCGAGGCCCCCGTGGACGAGAAGGTCGACGCTCACGATCAGCGCATCCGCGGACGGAGCTTCGCGATCCAACCAGGAGAGGAGCGCGTCCCGGTCGGCCGACTCCATGACGGAGCCGAGGTCGATGCCGCGCGGGACGACGACGTCGGCCCCGACGACCGCGCCGAGATCGGCCGGCAGTCGGAGGTTGCAGGGACGTCCGTCGAGAGGAGCGAGGAGGATCCTCATGGTGCCGACACGTTACGAAGTGGCTATCCTGTTTCCCGCCCCATGCCGACTCCCCTTCTCGACGTCCGCGACCTGCATGTGACCCTCGGCGGCAACCCCGTCCTCAAGGGCGTCGGTCTGTCGCTCGAACCCGGCCGCTGCCTCGTCCTTCTCGGGCCGTCGGGCTGCGGAAAGAGCACCCTGTTGCGCGCCATCGCGGGCCTCGAAACTCCCGACTCCGGAGCGATCCTGATCGACGGTCGGGACGTGACCCGCGACGACCCCGCGTCGCGCGACGTCGCCATGGTGTTTCAGGACTACGCCCTCTATCCCCACCTGACGGTGGAGGAAAACCTCGCGTTCGGCGCTCAAGCCCGCAAAGTGGATCCGGCGACGATCCGAGGACGCGTCGCGGACGTCGCCGCCCGCCTGCAGCTCGATCGGGTACTCGATCGCAAGCCCGCCGCCCTCTCCGGCGGTCAGCGGCAGCGCGTCGCGATGGGCCGCGCCCTCGTGCGACGACCGAAGTTGTTCCTACTCGACGAGCCCTTGTCCAATCTCGACGCGCGCCTGCGCGGCGAGTTGCGCGCCCTCATTCGAACGTTGATTCTCGAAACCGGTATTCCGGCCGTCCACGTCACGCACGACCAGGTCGAGGCGATGACGATGGGCGATACGGTCGTCGTCTTGAACGGAGGCCGAGTCGAACAAGCGGGACCTCCGGACGTGCTCTACACGCGTCCCAAGACGGCGTTCGTCGCGGGTTTCATGGGTCAACCTCCGATGAACCTTCTGCGGGGTGCGGTTCGCGACGGCGCGTTTTCTTCCGACGGGTTCACGTTGCCCGTCCCGTTCGGAAACGGCGACTGCACGATCGGCATTCGACCCGAAGCCCTTGCCGTCGTTGAAGTTGGGGATGTCGCCGCGCGGGTGTCCCTCGTCGAACGCCTCGGGCACGAAGATCTCGTCCACGTTTCGGTGGGCGGCTCGACATGGTTGGTACGGACACCTCCCGGCACGGTAAAATCGGGGCGAACCGAAGTCCGCCTCGGCATTCCCCGGGACGCGCTTCACCACTTCCCCTCATGACGCTCCGTCCGCTCGTCGTCCTCTGCGTCCTCCTGGTTTCCCTGCCGCTCGCCGCGCAGTGGTCCACCGAGGCGGTCACGGGACCGACCCCGATTCGCGCCGTGTGGCATCACCCGATCGAACGCAACGACGCCGAAGTCGATGCGGTCGTCGCTCGCTGCGCGAAGGGTGGCATCAACCGCATCTATCTCGAGACGATCTACGAGGGACGCGCCTGCTACCCGTCGAAGTGGTACGAAACCCACGCGGACTTCAAGAACTTCGACGCGCTCCGCTCCTACATGGCCGCGGGTCGCAAGCACGGCGTCACGATCGACGCGTGGTGCCACGTGTTCTTCGTCGGCTTCGCCGACTCGCCCTTCATCCGTGACCGCGCGGACTGGCTCGCGCGCGACGACAAGGGACGCATTTCGAGCGAGTTCGAGATCTTCGAGGGCAAGAAGTACCACTTCCTCTGCCCCGCCTCCGTCGAGGCGCGCCGCCACGTGTTGGAAGGCCTGAAGGAAGCGGCGGCCATCGCCGACGGCCTGCAGGTCGACTACATCCGCTACCCGGTTTCGAAGGAAGGGCAGACCTACTGCCACTGCCCGCGGTGCGGCAAGGACGACGACGCCGCGCGTGAAGCCCGCATCGTTTCGTTCGTGTCGGAAGTCCGTGCGGCCCTTCCGAAGACCCGCCTGTCGGCCTCGGTCTTCCCGAACGTCGCCGACGCGCGCCAGTCGAAGCGCCAGAACTGGCCGCTCTTCGACGTCGACGAGATGGCTCTGATGGCCTACGTGGCCTCGCCCGAGGCCGTCGCGCAGGCGGCGCGTCAGGCTCCGTGGAAGAAGCCCCTCATCATGGGGCTCGGCCCGTTCATGGGACTCGGCGACGACGTCATGGTGGCGCAGACCCGCGCAGCGAAAGAAATCGGAGTCGCGGGCATCGCCTACTTCGCGTTGCATTCGATGCCGGATCCGCTCATGAACCGTCTGCGTCCGATCCTGATGGCGGAAACGGCCCCGGCTTCGCGGCCCGCGACCCCGAAACCGGCGCCAACCCCGACGACACCTTCCCCCTGACGAACGGACGCCTTCCATGACGTCGACGGCGCCCACGACTCAATGGGACCTCCTCGGCGACGCGGCGCGCGGCGATCGCGTAGCGCGTGAATCGTTCGTCGCCCGGTATTCGCCGTTCGTCGGTCTCTACACGTCCGCCGTCGCCGGTCGGCTCGATATTCCGCGTCAAGATCAACCCGATCTCGTGCAGGACGTCTTCTACGAGATCTTCAAGGACGACGGCGTCCTTGCGCGCGTCGACCCGAAGCAGCCGCGCGGGTTCCGTGCCTACCTTCGCGGCGTCTGCCGCAACGTGGTGTTCCGCGCCGTCGAAAAGCGACCGACGCGCGAACTGCAACCGGAGACCGGTGAACTCGACGCGCGCTCCGGGCGCTCGATCGATCCGAAAGATTTGTACGAACTCGCCTACGCTCGACTCATCTTCCGGGAAATCCGTCGCGACATGCAACGCGCCGCCACCGGAGCGAGCGGCGACGACGCCGTCGCGATGCGCATCTTCGAGGGGCGCTACTTCAACGGCCACGAATTGAAGGACGTCGCGTTCAAGGAAGGGCGTTCGTACGAAGAGGCCAAGACCCTCTGCAGTCGCATGCGGAAGCAATTCGAGGACCGCGTCATGCGACGTCTCCTCGAAATCCACGGCGGCGACGACACCATGGCGGAAGACGAGTTCAAGGACTTCCTGCGGATCTTCGGCGACGCATGACGGAAGAGACACCGTCGAGGATGACCGACGACGCCCTCGTGCGTGCGTTTGCGGGTCTCGGCGACGACGGAATCGCACCCACCTACGACATCGGCCCGCTGATCGACACGGGCGGAATGGCGTCCGTCCATCTGGCGGAGCAACTGACTCCGATCCGCCGCCGCGTGGCGATGAAGATCCTGCGTTGGAAGACCCACGGCCGCGGCTCGGCCGACCGGCTCGCGAAAGAAGCGACCGCACTCGCCCGACTCACGCACCCCTCCATCCCGAAGGTCTTCGACCGCGGCGTCCTTCCCGACGGTCGCGCCTTCATCACGATGGAACTCGTCGAAGGCGCGCCTCTCGCGGCATGGTGCGACGCCCGACGCGCGACGATTTCCGACCGCATCCGACTCGTCGCCGCCTTGGCGGATGCTCTCGCGTACGCCCATGCGAAAGGCATCGTTCACCGCGACGTGAAGACCGGCAACGTCCTCGTCTCCGACGTCGACGGTATCCCCACGCCGCGACTGCTCGACTTCGGTATCGCGAAGAGCCTCGATGACGATCTCGACGGTCGCCCCACCACGGAAGGCGTCATTCTCGGAACCGTCGAGACGATGGCGCCCGAGCAAGTTCAAGGCGACCACGCCGCGATCGGACCCGCCACGGACGTCTACGGCCTCGGCGCGTTGCTCATGGAACTCGTGACGGGACAGCTGCCGTACGACTCCACGTATCTACGGTCGCTGCCCCCGGCCGATCTGCAACGCCACCTCACGCAGGAGGATGCGCCGAGCCTCGCACGACGATTCGCGGACGCGGGCGCGCGCCGCGCGGAAATCGCCGAAGCGCGGTCGACGACGACGACGGAACTCGAAGCCGTCTTGCGGGGAGACCTCGCCGCGCTCGTCGCCACGTGCCTCGAGCGCGCCCCCGCCCGACGTTACGCGACCATGCGGGCGTTCGCCGACGATCTCCGCGCATGGCTCGACGACCGTCCGATTTCCGTTCGACCCCCGTCGACACTGCAGCGGGCCCTCCGACTCGCCCGTCGTCACCGCGTCGCGGCGACGTGGATCGCGGCGGCGGTTGTGGTCCTCTCCGCCGGCCTCGCACTTACCACATGGCTTTGGAGAACGGCGGAAGAGTCCGCCGAACGCGAGACGGCTCTCCGTCTCGACGCGGATCGCGAGCGCCGAACGGCCGAAGCCGCCCGCGATGACGCCCGCCGCGCCTCGTCGGATCTGAACGTCGCCCTTCAGTTCGTGGTCGCACTGTTGGGCAAGACCGGCGAACGACGCCCCGCCGAGACCCTCTCCGCCATCGCGGAGGAATCGTCGAAGTTGCTCGAATCGTGGGTGTTCCTCTCGCCCGGCGCCGAGGCCGCCGTCCGCGAGGCCCTCGGCGCGGTGCACTATGTGCACGGCAAC
>CAIWVZ010000367.1 GCA_903916245.1 uncultured Planctomycetota bacterium
GTTCGATGTTTTTCGTTGTCGATCGTTCGTTGTCATTCGTTGATATGTCGAGTTGGTGATTTGTTGTTGCTATTGTTTGTAGATGGTAGTGGTGTTTGATTGAGAAGGTCGATGCGGGGTCTCTCGCGCAGGGCACCGGCGCGATGTCCGGTGAAGCGAAGGTCCTGATGGCGTCGATCGCGTTCGCCGAAAAGGACAACGCCGCGGCCGAGACTCAGGCCACCGCCGCGCTCAAGCTCTCGCTGTCCAACGCGGCGCGTGCCGAGTGCTACAACGTCATCGGCAAGTGCTTGCTCGAAAAGGGCAAGGCCACGAACAAGTCGGATCTCATCCGCGACGCGCTGCTCAAGTTCCTCCGCAGCGCTCTTCAGTTCCCGCCGGCTTCCGGCGAAGACACCGGCGCGCACGAAGAAGCCCTCTTCAACGCCGCCGAATCGTTCTTCTTCATCGCCGAACTCGGCAAGGGTGACGATCAGGTGCGCAGCTTCAGCCGCGCGCGCGATCTCTACCGCCGCGTCTTGGCCGAATACCCGCAATCCCGTTTCAAGGACCCGGCGTCGAAGCGCCTCGAACGTCTCAAGTGAGACGTCGGTCCTGATCCCGAGTCCTTTCGTATCAAGTTCCCTTCCTCAACCTTTCCTCACGAGGAGTTTACGACATGGCCCGTTTCCGCAACCAATTGATGATCGCCGCCCTCGGCCTGATGGCCCTCCCGAGCACCGCCTTCGCCAGCGAAGGTGGCCGTGGAATCGGTGAACTGTTCGAAATGACGAACAAGGTTCTTCCGATCGGTTGGGCGATGCTCATCCTCTTCCTCATCGGATCGACCCTCACGATCATGTACTTCCTCGAGATGCGCATCGACAAGCTCGCGCCTCCGGCGGTCGTGCAGGAGATCGAAAACGCGATCAACAACGGTGAACTCGACCGCGCGTTCGAAGTGTCCACCCAAGAGCACTGCTACTTCGGTCAGATCATGGCCGGCGGTCTCATGATGAAGGACATCTCCTACGAGCAGATGATCACCGGCATGGAACACGTCGCCGCGGAAGAAGGCTTCAAGATCAATGCGCGCATCTCGAACCTCTCGCTCATCGGAAACGTCGGACCGCTGCTCGGTCTCCTCGGCACCGTGACGGGCATGATCTCGTCCTTCCAGACGATCGAGAAGCTCGCGGCTCCGACGCCGGCCGACCTCGCGTCGGGCGTGTACGAGTCGCTCGTGAACACGACCCTCGGCCTCTCGCTCTCCATCATCTTCCTCGTGGCGTTCTTCTTCTTGAAGAATCAGGCCACGAAGATCACGCTCACCGCGAACCTGATGGCGGCCGAACAGCTCAAGGGCTGCATCCCGCACCTCCCGACCGGCGCGCACTGATCGCCGCCTGAAGGGGTATTCACATGGGATTCAAGGAACATAAGGTTCACGACGAGGTTGCTCCCAACCTCGTTCCGATGATCGACATCATGTTCCTGCTTCTCCTGTTCTTCATGCTCAATGCGAACTTCGACGCTCGCGCCACCGAAGAAATGGTGTCGCCGATCGCGAAGAACGCCGACGAGCGCAAGAAGGACGAGAAACAGGAAGGATCGGGTAGTCGCGTCACGGTGAACATCCACCACCTCTCCGAGGGCGGTGACAAGTTGCTTTGCCCGACGTACAAGGCGGGCAAGGTGTGCCGCGAAGATTCGCACTGGCTCATCTCGGTGCAGGGACGTCGCCACAAGTTGACGAAGGAGGACTTGGAGAAACTCAAGTCCGTCTTCCTCGACCTGGCCCGTCCGTTCAGCGAGGACAAGTCGAAGCCCGGCTCCAAGTCGGAACGCGTCATGGTGATCCGCGCGGATCGGCAGGCGCCTTACGGCTACATCCAGAAGACGATCGAGCAGCTCGCCGGAGCGGGCCTCTACAAGATCGAGGTCGGAGTTGAGAAACCCGCCCCCGAGAAGCCGAAGGGCTGAGGAGACGATCCATGGCTGGTGGACCTAGCGAAGACAATCCGGTCGGTATCAACGTGACCGCGATGGTGGACATCATCTTCTGCATCCTCCTGTTCTTCATGTGCTCCATGAAGTTCAAGGCGATCGAAGGCAAACTCGATTCGTGGCTGCCGCTCGACAAGGGCGGCAAGGCTTCGGCCAACCTGAATCAGGAGAAGCCCGAGATTCGTATCGTGCTCTCGTTCGACGAGACGCGCGGAATCGTCGAGCGGTACTTCGGGCGCAACCCGATTCCGCCCGAGCAGGGGGATCTGAAACTCGAGTCGCTGATCGACGCTCAAAACAAGGCGTACGAATCGCAAGGATTCCGTGACGACAAGGCCGTCCCGGTGATCATCGACGCGGGCCCCAAGGTGCCGTGGGAGAACGTGGTCAACGTTCTCAACATGTGCAAGGGTCTCGGCGTGAAGAAGGTCGAATTCGGCTTCGGTTCCGAAGTGAAGAAGTGAATTCGACCGGGTGAAGAATGGGTTCCGTCGGCATGAGGAATGACGAGAAGGTCCCGGCGCACGTGCGCTACGAGCTTCTGCTCCGCGCGCGCAAGCGCGAGGCGCCGGGATTCTTGTCGTCGTCGATCGGAAAGCGGGCCGTTTTCTACGGCGTGCTCCTGCTCTTCGCCCTGTTCGCGATGCTCGGAGGAACGGACATGGGGCGGCGTGCCGCACAAGCGGTTCGCCGTTCCAAGCCCGCCACCCTTCATCCGGCCGACGGCGCTCCTCCGCCGCCGGTCCCGACGGCCGCTCCGCAATCGCGCCCCGCGATCCGCGTCGATGCGCGCCACATGACCCCCTACTCCGTCCGTGACGCGATGCGTTCCGCGGTGGACTTCGTGAAGGAGCGTCAGGACTTCGCGGTCGAACCCGTCCTGCGTTGGCTGAGCGGGACCACCACGACCCGCCCCGGCGAACTGGCGTCGAAGGACGCGATTCCGAACGCCATCGAGCTGCCTTATATGGACATGCTCGCGCAGCCGGAAGCGTTCCGCGGAGCCTTCGTGAAGACGTCCGGTCGACTCCTCGAAGAGTCGCTCTACAAGTGGACCTGGAAGGACCCGTTCGGCGAAGAGCGCGATCTCATGTTCGGGATCGTCGTGACCGACGCGGATGCGACGGGCGTCCAATTCCTTTCTCTCGAACCCATTCCCGAGCACGACCCGCGCCTCAACACCCGTTGGGAGGCCGAGGGTGTGTTCGTTCAAATGATCCGTCAGGAAGTGAAGGGGGGGCTCGTCCGCGACCTCCCGCTCCTCGTTCTGACGAATTCGCGTTCCGCCCCGGCGGAAAGCGTCTCCGATACGGCTTCGAAGCCTGCGCCGACGCGCGTCGGCAATCTTCGCATCCTGCCCGCCAGGGCGGTCGAAGGGCCGATGTCCTACATGTCGCGCCTCGGCATCCTCGCGGGCCTCGGCGGCGTTCTCATCGTGATGTTCTTCATCCTGCGTCGGCGACTTGTGGAGCCACCGGCTTCGCGGCGTCCTCGCCCTACCGTCCCAAAGAAACAGGACTGACGACCAACTATGGCCACTTCACCTCGTGGCGGTGACCAAAACCGCCCCACTCGCCCCGGTACGGCGCCGCGTGCGACGCGCCCCGCCTCGGACGGCATCGAAGACGCGGGGGAAACCCCAGCGCCGCAGACCGGCGTGCGCGCCACCCGCTCGCAGCAGGTGCTTCAACTCGAAGGACGCGACAAGAAGATCAACATGATCTTCTACATCTCCGTCGGATTCGTCGTCGTGTTGCTCGCCGTGCTCGGCATGCTCGCGATGAACAAGACCGAGCGGCAGAAGCGCGAACGCGCCGAGAAGGCGGAAGCGATCGCGGCGGCCATCAAGAAGATGAAGGACATCGAGGCGGCCTCGCCGAACGACTTCGGTCTCATCGAGCGCACGTGGAAGGAACTTTCCGCCGACGGCGCTCCTCTCTACGACGAGGAACTCGAGGAGCATGTCGAGGCGCTCGGCATCTACAACAACTCGGTCGCCCGCAAGCAGACCGAGGCGGCGAAGAAGGAGCACGCCGATCGTCTCGACCGTCTCGAGAAGGACGTGCAGGACACGACCAAGCTCGACGCGGTCCGCCGCGAAATCGGCCTCGTCGAAGGCGCGGCCGGGCTCATGGGCGCGGACTACACCGATCGCGTGAAAAAGTTGCAGAAGTCGCTGTACTTCAACACGCTGAAGAAGCTCTACGAGGAAGCGACCGCGGCCGAGGCGGCCACCGGCGGTGACGCCGCGGCGGCTCTCAAGGTGTACGACGATTCGGTCTCCAAGTTCAAGCGCGAGTTCGACAAGGGTGGCTCGGCGGCGCGAGACAAGGACATCATCGAGCTCTACAAGCAACTCCTCGCGAAATCCGACGCGCTCGTCGAGAAGTTGATCACGTCGGAGTACATCGCCGGCGTTCCCGAACGCGACCTGCTCAGCCCGCGCGAAGACAAGATGTGGAAGATCACCGAAGGTGTGACCCGCGAGTCTTCCGGTCGCGAGATGCGCATCAAGGGCGTGCCCGGCAAGGACGGCAAGCCCGTGACCGGTCTCGTGACGGCCTACGGCTACGACCCGATCAACCCGTGGCAGGACTTCGTCCTCGATATCGAGTTCACGGTGAATCAGTACGACGCGAAGGGGAAGGGACTCGATCTTCAGTTCCGCTATACCCCGGGTAAGCGCCCGTACATGTTCGGCTTCGACAAGGATTACCTCGAACCGGGTAAGACCTACCGCGCCACGTACATCGTGAAGGCGTCGACGGTCGAAGTCGTGAAGGAAGGTGAGCAGAGCCAGTCCGGCAAGATCGATCCTACGACGTCCCGTACCGGTGGGTTCGCGCTCGCGGTCGAGAACGGCGTCGACATCGTGATCTCGCGTTGCACCGTGAAGGTGCTGCGTCCGAAGTCCTGAGTCGCCGATTCATCCCCCGCGGATGAGCGGGACGCCCGGGTCTCCAACGGAGTCCCGGGCGTTTCCTTTTTCCGAGTTCCCACGACGTTCTCTTCCGCCACGCGGGACGGCTCTCGGGGTAGCATCCCGCCATGCGAACGATGATCGACTGGCGTCGTGGTCTCGTCTTGGCTTTCGTGTGCGTGGGAATCGTGGTGGCCCAGGGAGCGCCGCCGTCGCGCGAGACGGCCGCCGATCCGGACGTCCGTCTGCCCGCAAACTGGTCGTCGGCGCTTTCGTGGCGGTCGATTGGCCCCGCCAACATGAGCGGGCGCATCACCGCGATCGCCGTCTCCGCGCAGGATCCGTCGCGTTGGTGGGTCGCCACCGCCTCGGGTGGACTCCTTCATACGAAGAACGCGGGCGGCGAATTCGAACATCAGTTCGATCGCGAGTCGACCGTTTCCATCGGCGACGTCGCGGTCGCTCCGTCCGATCACGACATCGTTTGGGTCGGGACGGGTGAAGCGAATCCCCGAAACTCGGTTTCGTGGGGTGATGGTGTGTGGAAGTCGATCGACGGCGGGAAGACGTGGAAGAACATGGGTCTTCGCGAGTCCTTCCAGATCGCCAAGGTCGTGATCCATCCGACCAATCCCGACGTCGTGTGGGTCGGTGCTCTCGGACGTCTTTGGGGCGACGGCGGCGAGCGCGGGCTATGGCGGACGACCGACGGCGGAAACAACTGGGAATGCGTCTTCGAGTGTTCGGGGGCGACCGGCGTGATCGACATCGCCCTGCATCCGACGAATCCGGACGTCCTGTTGATGGCGACGTGGGAACGTCGGCGACACGAGTTCGATTCCAACGACCCCGTCGTGAAGTGGGGGAAGGGAAGCGCCCTTTGGCGTTCGCGCTACGCAGGTGCGAAGGGCCGATGGGAAAAGATCGGAGAGGGGCTGCCGACGGGACTCCTCGGTCGCATTGGACTCGACTGGTACGAGAAGGACCCGAAAGTCGTCTACATGGTGCTCGACACCGAGAAGATCGGAATGCTCCCGGAAAAGGCGGGGTTCCTCGGCGTGACCGCGACGATGGACGACAAAGCGGTCAAAGTGCAGCGTGTGACGTGGAAGGGTCCGGCGTCGAAAGCCGGGATCAAGGCCGAGGACGTCATCGTTTCCGTCGGCGGGGAAATCCCCAAAACGACGGGGGACCTGTCGACGTTCGCGCGCAGCCGCGAAGCGGGGTCGTCGGTGCCCGTCGTGGTGAAGCGCGGCACCGAGACGCTGACGCTCGACGTGGTTCTCGGCACGGATCCGGTTCACAAGCCGGATTCCCGTCCGACGACGCCGGATCTCCCCGGGAATGAACGCACCGATCCGAAGCGCCCCCTCGGCGCCGATCTCGGTGGTCAACAAGCCAACGTCATGCGCCAACAAGCGTTCGACGGCCACGAGTACGGCGGGCTCTATCGTTCCGAAGACGAAGGTTCGACGTGGACGCGCGTGAATACGCTCAATCCGCGTCCCATGTATTTCTCCTGCTACAAGGTCGACCCGAACGACGACACTCACCAGTGGGTGCTCGGCGTCTCGATGCATCGATCGAAGGACCGCGGAGTCACCTTCACGTCGGACGGGGGCAAGGACGTCCACGCCGACGGACATGCGGTTTGGATCGATCCCCGCGACGGGCGTCACATTTTGATCGGGGGAGACGGTGGGCTTTACGAGTCGTTCAACCGCGGCGATTCATGGCACCATCACAACAAGTTCGCGATCGGGCAGTTCTATCACGTGGATCTCGACGCAACGCGCAACTACAAGGTCTACGGCGGACTGCAGGACAACGGCTCTTGGGGCGCACCGCACCGCACCGGCAACGGCGGAACGCTGAACGAAGATTGGTTCCGCGTCGGAAGCGGTGACGGATTCCACTGCCGCGTCGACCCCGACGATCCGAATCAGATCTATTTCGAGAGTCAAAACGGCGGCATGGGGCGCATCCATCTCGCAACCGGCGAGCGCGGCAGCATTCGACCCGAAGGTGGGCCGTACCGATTCAACTGGAATACGCCGTTCGTCCTGTCGAAGCACAATCCGAAGATCTATTACGTCGGCGGAAACCATCTCTTCCGCTCGTTGAATCGCGGCAATGCGCTCAAGCGTATTTCTCCGCGTCTTGCACGGACGGACTTCGGGACGGCGACCGCCGTCGCCGAGTCTCCCGACGAACCCGACACGCTTTACGTCGGGACCGACGACGGAGCGCTGTGGCGCACGCGCGACGGCGGAGTCACGTGGGACGACATTGCGGCCGGGGGGGCTTCGACCCGGCCCGTCGCGCCTGCCGGCGCAGCGGGACGCGAGGACGCCGATGCGTGGCCTCCGATGCTGGCGGATCTCGATGCCGACGCCGATGGCAAGATCTCGCGCGACGAAGCGGGCGAGGGCCCCGCGTCGCGGATGTTCGATCGCGCCGATGAAGACGAAGACGGATTCGTCACGAAGGCCGAGGCGCGGACCGCGATGGAGAGCATGGGCGGGGGCTTCGGCGGTGGGCGTGGCGGCGCACGCGCGGCCCGGCGCAACACGGGCGCGGCGCCGATCCGCAAGGACGGAAAACCGCTGTCGGAACTCGTGGGCGGCCCCCGCTACGTGTCGATGATCGCCGTGTCGAAGTTCAAGAAGGATCGCGTGTTCCTCACGCTCGACGGTCACCGTTCCGACGACGATCGTCCGCTCGCGTTCGTGAGCGAGGATGGCGGAGACACGTGGTCGTCGTTGAACGGGTCGCTGCCCCCCGGCACGGGGTCCACCCGAACGATCGCCGAAGATCGCGACGAGCCCGATCTCCTTTACCTCGGCACCGAGTTCGGTGCGTGGGTGTCGTTCGACCGCGGCGGGCGTTGGGAGAAGTTGAACGGCAATTTGCCGACGGTCGCCGTCCACGCGTTCGCGCAGAGCCCCGTCTGTGGAGACATGGTGGCCGCGACGCA
>CAIWVZ010000368.1 GCA_903916245.1 uncultured Planctomycetota bacterium
GGCGACATCGTCGTCGGCGAGAACGACCAACGTCTCGCCTTCACCGTGACGCTCGACGCGACGACCGCGGAATTGCTCCGCCAAGCGGGTCGCGGACGCGGCCCGCGCGGCGGTGGACAAGGCGGCGGCAACGGCGGGGGCGCCGGGCCCGGTACGGGCGCCGCTCCGGGCACCCCGACCGACGCGACGGGGGCTCCCCGCGGGCGCGGACGCGGCCAAGGCGCGGCCGGTGGACAAGGCGGCGGCAACGGCGGCAACGGCCAGCCCGGTCAACGGGGCGGACGCGGGAATCGCGGCAACGGCGGCAACGGCGATCCGCAACAGGGCGGACAGGGCAACGGCGGGGGCTGAGCCTCCGTCGTCCCATGTCGCCGACGGTCGCAGTCTACGTATTCGGTGGTTGGCACCGTTGCGCCGAACGCGACGTTCACTTTGGTCAAGGTTGGACCGAGTGGGAACTGCTGAAGGCCGCCGCGCCGCATTTCGACGGCCACGTTCCTCCGCCGCTTCCGGCCTCCGGCATTTACGACGACTCGCTCCCGGGCATCCATCGATCACGGCTCGAAACGTGCCGGACCTTCGGTATCGACGTTCTCGTGCATGGGGCGTTTTGGTCTCGAGGGAAGAAGGTGTTCGAGGCGTCTCTGGACGAAGGACTGCTTCCCGCACTCGATGAGACCGCGGGTGGAACCCGCTTCGCGGTCATGTGGGCGAATCGCATGCCGCACCGCGTCCTCCCCGTGCGCGTCGTGGACCCGCTCGCCCCCGTCGGACACAGAAAGGTCTACACCGACGCCGACGACCTCGCCGCGCTGATCGACGACTGGGGGGCCCGTTATTTTTCCCGCTCCGACTATTGGAGACTCGGCGGCGTTCCCTACTGGTCGATCTACGACACGTCGCTGTTCGTTCGTCAAACGGGACTCCGCGAAGCGGAGCGCGCGATCGCCCGCGTCAAGGCGCGCACGGGCGGGCTCCACGTCGCCGCCATCGATCCCGAGCCACGTCTGCGCCCGCATCTAAGAGATCTCGGGTTCGACAGCGTCACCCACTACGTGAAACTGCCCGACTGGAAGGGTCCGCGTCTGCAGAACTACGCGGAGCGCGCAGCCGTCGTTCAAGCGGAATGGCCGGCGATGGCCGCCGAAACCGGACTCCCCTACTACCCGTCCGTCGCCGCGGGATGGGATGCGACTCCGCGCGCGACCCTGTACGACAGGATTCGACCGGACAGATTCCCATGGTCTCCGATCATCGTCGACAACTCGCCCGAAGCCTTCGGACGGCACGCGGCGGAAGCGGCGCGGTGGACGACGGCGATGCATGGGCCGTCCGCGCCGATGTTCGTCGCGGCGATGAACGAGTGGACGGAAGGCTACTGGCTCGAACCGGACGTCCGCGACGGAGACGCCCGACTGCGGGCGCTCCGCGACGCCGTCGGTCGCTAGCCGCGATCGGCGGACAACGGGTGATCGGTGTCGGGACGCGCAAATCCGCGGGGCGACACCGCGGAGACGAACGCGTGGATCTCCGCGATCTCACCGTGTTTCGCGGCGAGATCGGCGAGCAGGCCCGCACCCTCGCTCGCGGACGGTGCGGCGAACCATTCGCGATACACGTTCATGACGCGACGGCGTTGGGCCTCGTCGTATCCCGCGCGCTTCATTCCGATGAGGTTGACGCCACGAACCACGGAGCGACCACCTGCGACGGTAAGGAAAGGCGCGATGTCTTGCACCGCGCCCGAGAGACCGGAGAGCATCGCCAGTTTCCCGATACGCGTGAACTGGTGAACCGCGGTGTTCCCCGAGAGCAGGGCCCTGTCCCCGACCTCGACGTGTCCCGCGAGCAGGGCCGAGTTCGCCAAGATCACCTTGTTGCCGATGACGCAGTCGTGGGCGACGTGACTGTTCGCCATGAACAACCCGTCGTCGCCGATGCGCGTCGCGCCTTCGGGATACTTCGATCGATGGATCGTCACGCCCTCGCGGAAGACGCAACGGCGGCCGACGACGACGCGTTGACCACCTTCCTTCCACGACAAGTCTTGAGGGTCGCCGCCGATCACCGCACCGGGATGCACGACACAATCGTCGCCGAGCGTCGCGTGTCCGTGAACGATCCCGTGCGCCATGACCACACAGCCGTCACCGAGCACGGCACCGTCTTCCACCACCGCGAAGGCTCCGATTCGGCAACCTTCGCCGATGCGCGCACGCGGATCGACACACGCGGTCGGATGAATGAAGGTGGCCTCGGGTCGCGTCATCCCATGACCTCGAGATCTCGGTCGTCGAGCAGACCGAATCCCTGCTTCTCGAGGACCTTGCCCGCCGAGGACAGACTGTCGATATGAAGAGCGACGACACCGTGTCCACGCGGTCGGGTGAACAGCGGATACGCGTAATGGATGTTGATCTCGGCGGCCAAGAGAGCGCGCGTCACCGCGAGAAGTCCGCCGCGGTCGTCGGGAATTTCGACGGCGAGCAGCATGGTCTCCGTGATCGGAAAGCCCGCCTCCTTCAATGCTCGACGCGCGGCGTCGATCTTGTCGGTGACGAGACGCGCAACCGCGTAGTCGACCGCGTCGACGATGGAGAGAGCATGCACCGTGACGTTCGCCTCTTCGAGGCGCGCGAGGACGTCGCGAAGTTGCCCGATCCGGTTGTGCATGAACACGGCGAGCTGGTGCACGCACGGTTCGTCGTATTCACGGTCGGTGCGTAGTCCCATATCAGGCCTCCGGAATCATGGCGCGCATCCGAGCGAGACGCGAAGGACGATCCTTCACGAAGCGCCGAACACCTTCCAGAATCCACTTCGCGTTGATGTGTGCTTCGTCGAGGATCTCCTCGACCGAGCCGCCCGTTCGCCAACGATCGTCGAAATCGGGAGTGATGGCGTAGTCCTCGGCGACCTTCGTACCGATCCAGTCGCGCGCGGTGCGACGACCGCAATTCGCGACGACGGTGGAATCACCCCAGTCGTGCTTGCCGACGACCGACGCGCGGTACTCGGGGGTCTGCAGCCGGAAGAGATCCCAGGACGGCACGGCGACGACCTTCACGTTCAAACCTTCGGCGTCGAACGCGCCCGCCTCGAGGAGTTTGACCATTTCGGAAGTCGTCGACGTTCCCTGCACGAAAAGACAGCCTCCGCGAGGCAGGTCCGTCTTGTAGTCGCGCATGACGTACGCCCCGCGGCCCGCGTCGAGGTGCGACGGCATGCCGAGCTTCGCGCGATCCGGCACGGTGATCGGTGGACGCGTCAAGTGGAGCACGACGATCGGCGCGGACGTCGCGAGCGCGGCACCGAGAAGCGGCGCGACTTCGTTGTGCTCCCACGGATAGATGTTGATCGTGTGACCGTCCGGGAACAGTTGTCCGACCGCGGGCTCGTAGATGCCGAAGTGCGTGCGTGAATCTTCGGCGGTTTCGGGGCCCGAGTGCCCGGCGACCCAGATGACCTTGCCGACCCTCAACGGGCAGTCCTGAGCGAGCTGCGAGAACAGTCGCATCGGACCGTACTTGAGGTAGGAGAACGACCCGTAGGTCGAACACGCGGCCCAGTAGCCGGAGAACGTCTCGAACGGCGTCGACGAGAAATTCACGGTGGCCATCCCGACGGAAATTCCGGCGTTCGCGAACTCGGTGATCTGCTGAGGCAGAAGGGACCCACCGGGATTCGTCGCGCGGTCGTACCAGCCGAAGCCCTTCACGTCGCCGAAGTCCTTCGCGAATCCGGCGATGTTGGTCGACTCCGCCAAGTCCGCCGACGATGCGATGACGAGCGGTCGTCCCCACTTCGTCCGTGCGTGGGCGTTGAGCCACGCGGCCCACGTCGCGAACGCCTTTCCGTTCGCGGCCTTTTCCCCGGGCTTGGCGTACAGGCTTTCGGGGTAGTGCTTCCAGTCCGCGATCACGGGATCCTTCGACGGATCTTCGTCCGGCATGCGAAGTCCCGGAATGTCCTGGGGGACCGAATCGCCGATGGCGACGAGACGATCCGTCAACCACTCGAGACAGGCCGCGTCGTTCCGCAGAACATCGAGCGCGATCCCGAGATTCGCCGCGCACTGACGGCGAAGTTCGGCGGCATCCTTCACGTCGGGTGTACCGAAGGAGTCGAACACCACGCCGTGGCGGTCCATGAACTCCTTCTTCGTGGCCCAGAAAGCGGCACCGTTGCGTTCGTGCGCCTTGCCGTGCGACTTGTAACCCGTCACGCCGTACCCGCGACCCTTGACCGTCTTCAGCCAGATCGCGACCGGACGACCGTCCGGATTCGGCGTATCCAACGCTTCGTGGAACGTGCGCACGATGTGGGGGAACTCGCTCCCCGACTCGGTGCCTGTCGTTTTCCATCCGTAGGATTCGAACCACACCTGCGGATTTCCGTAGACGACCGACGAATTGGCGTTGGGGTCGATACCGTAGTCGTTCCAATCCAACACGTACACGAGATTCGAGAGGCCGAGCCCCCACGCCGAGTTCTTGGTCTCGTGAGTCGCACCGGCGGTGTGTCCGCCTTCGCCTTCGAAGGCGAATACGCGAACCTCGCCCGCACCGGCGTGCTTGAGCGCCAACGCTTCACCGGCCGCGGCGGGAGCTCCGTGACCCGTCGGACCGGTGTTGAACTTGAAGAAGAGCGTGCGCCCTTCCATCTCCGCGTGCCCCGGCAATCCGCCGTTGCGACGCAGGTCGAGCAGATGCTCGGGATAGAGCGCGAACTCGTCGTCGTGCGGGATGGCGAACCGGTCGTCGCCCGTCAGGCGATGGCGCGCGCGCAGCGCGTCGTTCAAGACCGCCAATGTCGCATAGAAGACGGGTGCGGTATGCCCCGCCACCAGCACGCATCGATCGTTGAAGCGCTTGGTCGGGTGACGGAAGTCGTACCGCATCGCTCCGGAGAGGAGCGTCGTGACAACGGCATGCACCTTCGACCGCGAACCGCCCGGATGACCGCTTTGGCGGTGATTGAGCATCAAGTCGATGCATTGGTCGATGACGTCCGCCACCTTTTCCCAATGAGGGCGGGCGGCCTCGAAGGCCGGGACATCGACGACGGATCGCGGGCGCGAAGCGGACATGAAGTTCTCCGGAAAAGGTTCGGAGAAACTCTAAGGGGGGCGCCCCGCCCCCCCAAGCGGATCACATCGCGCCGGTGGCGTCGGCCGCGGCATCCGCCGCGACACGGCGCACGTTGCGCGCGAGGAGTCCCTTCGGACCCGGAACGGATTCGAACGAAACCATCTCGCCGTCGTTCAACGTGCGGAAGCCGTCACCCGAGATGGCGGTGAAATGAATGAAGACGTCCTCACCGCCGGGCTGCTCGATGAAGCCGAAGCCCTTGCGGTTGTCGAACCACTTCACTTTTCCGATTTGCATGACGATTTCCCCAACTCACCCGAAGCCGCGCGACGGCGTCGTTCCGGGTTCTTTCCCCAAAAGGCGACTTCGATGCTTGGAAATCGCCGATCCGGGGATGAGTGTAGACCCGCCTCCCGCCGTCCGCTAGGGGGCACCCGCCGGAACCTCTCGGCTCTCAACGACTTCGCCCGCCGAAGCGGCACCGCGAACTTCGGATCCGCATTGATAAACGCGAATCCGGTTCGGCCCCCCTCAAACGCGCGACGCCGGTCCCGAATTTTCGGGACCGGCGTCGGCTGCGATCGGAATCGAGAGCGCGGACTACCAGCGGTCGACACCGCCCTCGCCGCCACCTTCGCCGCCGCGCGGGCCACGATCGCCGCCGCGGTCACCGCGGAATCCACCGCGATCACCGCCGCCGCGCGGACCACGATCCCCGCCACGGAACCCGCCGCGATCGCCACCGCCACGGGGGCCGCGGTCGCCGCGCGGACGATCACCGCCGCCCGCGGCGCGCTTGGCTTCCCAATCCGGGTCGGTCACGGCGCGCATCGACAACTTGAGGCGGCCCTGATCGTCCTTGAGGATGACCTTGACCTGCACCTCGTCGCCGATGTTGACGACGTCCGTCACCGAAGCGACGTAGCCTTCGCCCATCTCGGAGATGTGGCAGAGGCCTTCCTGTCCGGGGAGCACTTCGATGAAGGCGCCGAAGTCCTTGATCGAAACGACCTTGCCCTTGTAGGTCGCGCCCACTTCGACTTCGGCCGTGAGGCCGGCGACGAATGCGCGCGCCTTTTCGGCGCCTTCCGGCTCGACGCACGAGATGTTGACGACGCCTTCGTCGTTGACCTCGATCGTCGCACCCGTGTCCTCTTGGATCTTCTTGATCGTCTTGCCGCCCGGTCCGATGAGCAGGCCGATCTTGTCGACGCTGATCTGGAGGACGAGAAGACGCGGCGCGTACTTGCTGATGGACGGACGAACCGTCGGCA
Source organism: uncultured Planctomycetota bacterium (assembly GCA_903916245.1). Lineage (GTDB taxonomy): Bacteria > Planctomycetota > CAIWVZ01 > CAIWVZ01. The sequence continues at coordinate 6,365 of CAIWVZ010000368.1, forward strand.
TCGCCTTCTTCATTTCACCGAGGATGTGGAACCGGCCGCGACGGGCCTGTTCCAACGCACGGCTCATGATGTCGCGGGTGATGCCCGTGATCTTGATGTCCATCTGCACCGCGGTGATGCCGCGACCGGATCCGGCGACCTTGAAGTCCATGTCGCCGAGGTGGTCTTCCGTTCCGAGGATGTCGGAGAGGATGGCGATGTCGGCGCCTTCCTTGATGAGACCCATCGCGATGCCGGCGACCGGCTGCGTGATCGGGCAACCCGCATCCATCAGCGCGAGAACCGCGCCGCAGACCGAGGCCATCGAGGAAGAGCCGTTGCTCTCGGTGATTTCCGACACGACGCGGGTGGTGTACGGGAACGACGCTTCCGCCGGGAACACGCCCTTCACGGCGCGCTCGGCGAGATTGCCGTGCCCGATTTCACGTCGGCCCGTGCCGCGGATCGGCTTCACTTCGCCCGTCGAGAACGGCGGGAAGTTGTACTGAAGGTCGAATCGCTTGCCGTATTCGCCCATCAGACCGTCGACGATCTGCTGATCGCGCGTGGTGCCGAGGGTGACGGTGACGATCGCCTGCGTTTCGCCGCGGGTGAACAACGCCGATCCGTGCGTGCGGGGAAGCACGCCGGTTTCGATCGCGATCGGACGGACCTGATCGAGCGCGCGTCCGTCGACACGCTTGCCGTCGAGGCACATCTGACGCACGACCTCGTATTCGAGATCGGCGAGCGCCTTCTTCACCAACTTGACGTCGGCCGCGTAGGTCGAGTCGTCGGGGTGGCAGAGGTTCTCGATCGCCGCCTTCTTCACGCCGTCGACGGCGTCCGAGCGGGCGTGCTTGCCCGACGTCGCGTACGCCTCGCGCATGAGCGAGCGGTAGTTGCGCTTGGTCTTCTCGTGGAGCTCGCCGGGGCCACCCGCGGGCGGCGCCCACGTGCAGGGTTCCGGATTCGCCTTGTCGCGCAGCTCTTCGATCATGTCGATGATCTCGTGGATCACCGAAACGCCGAAGTCGTAGGCCGCGAGGAAGTCGGCTTCGCCGATTTCGCGCGCTTCGCCTTCGACCATCATGATCGCGTCCTTGGTGCCCGCGAAGACGATGTCCATGTCGCCGGCATCGAGTTCATCCGGCGTCGGGAACGCGACGAACTTGCCGCCGACGCGCGTGACCTTGACGGCCGCGAGCGGGCCCTTGAAGGGCATCGGGGCGAGCATCGCGGCGGCGAACGAGCCGTTCATCGCCAGCGTGTCGGGATCGTTGACCTTGTCGGCCGACATGACCGTCGAGATGACCTGCACCTCGTTGCGGTACTCTTCCGGGAAGAGCGGGCGCATGGGGCGGTCGATGAGGCGGGACACGAGGATCTCGCCGTTCGACGGGCGCGTTTCGCGCTTGATGTAGCCGCCCGGGAACTTGCCCGCGGCGTAGGTCTTTTCCCGGTACTCGACGGTCAACGGGAAGAAATCGAGGCCCTCGCGGGGGTTCGCGACGCAGACGGTCGACAACACGACGGTGTCTCCCATCTGCGCGAAAACGGCTCCCTGAGCCTGGCGGGCGATGCGACCGGTCTCGAAGGAGATCGTGCGGCCCGCGACGGTGCGTGTGACTTTGGTGATGTTGAACATAGGTTTATATGCGGAACCCCCGCAGGGGACGGATCCCCGGCGGGGTGTTGTGTCAATTCAAGCGGCCGCGCGGACGCGCGATCACTTGCGGAGGCCGAGCTTCTCGACGAGGGCCGTGTAGCGAGCCGGAGCGGCGTTGCGCAGGTACTTCAACAACTTCGTGCGCTTGCCGACCATCATGAGAAGGCCGCGACGCGACGCGTGGTCCTTCATGTGGCCCTTGAGGTGATCGGTCAGGTGACGGATGCGATCCGTGAGCAGCGCGACCTGCACTTCGGGGGAACCGGTGTCGTTGTCGTGGATGCGGTTGGCCGCCACCACGTTCTTCTTGTTGTCGGACGTCGTCATGGAAGTTCTCCTTGCCCAGCGCCGGGTGCGGAAGCACCGTCGGCAACCTCTCGACCGTCATCCCGTTCACCAGTAGGCCCGGCAAGCCGTGGCAACCAGTTCGGGGAATCGGTCGGCCGGTGGTGGGAAGCCGTCACGTGACATCCCCGCGGGCCGAACGGCTCTCGGGTGGCAACCCCCACAGGGTTGGACCTATCCAAGGGTCACGTTAACCCGCCGAGGGGACTTCCCCAACCTAAGCCCCTCCCCCGAGGCCCCCCACCGGGCGGGGATCCGCGGCACCCGCCGGGAAGACCGCCGGATCGACGCTTCGGATAACGTCTCTCCATGTCGCGGGGATTCCATGCGTTCGTGATGCTGGTCGGTGCCCTTCTCGGGTTCTCCGCCGTCATGGACATGGATTTTCACTGGCACTTGCGTCTCGGGCAACTGGCCCTCGAACACGGCGCATGGCCCGTCGTCGAACCGTTCTCGCATCTACCCCTTCCGACGGCCCCCGATCATCAGGCTTGGTTGGCGGACACCCTGATGGCGGGCATTCACCGATATTTCGGTATCGGTGGGCTGCGTCTCGCGGCGGCGGCCCTCGGGGCGCTCGGTGCCTCGGCGGCATTCCGGCTCGGCGTGCGGCGCGGCGGCACCCCGTTCGCGGGACTGCTCGTCGCCGCGATGTGGATGGCACTCGGCGACGACCGCTTCCGGCTCCGTCCGGACCTGATCACGCTCGCCCTCGTTCCGGTGATGGCCGACCTGCTCGACCGGGAGTCTCCCGGGCGCACCCTTCGCGTCTTCGGTCTCACGGCGCTTTGGACGAACCTCCACCCCGGGGCGATCTTCGCGCCGCTCCTCGCGGGTGGCCGCCTGATCGGGCCGAATCCCAAAGCCGCGGTCGCGACGTTCGCGGCATCCGTCGTCGGACTCGCGATCCACCCGGACGGCCCCTCCGCCCTCCTCGCCTACGCCGCCGACACCACACCTCTGCGCCCCCTCATCCCGGAGTGGCGTCGACTCGGCGACTTCCCCGTGAGCGACTTTCCGGCCGCGTGGGCGGCGCTCGCGGCCGTCGCGCTGGCGGCGCTCCCGACGCTCGCGGATTTCATCCGACGTCGGGACGGAAAGGGTTTCGTGGCCTGTCGACCCGGAGACGCGGCGGTTGCACTTTTGACGACATGGACGGGAGTCCGCTTCGTGTTCGGCCTCCATCTCGCGGCGGCGTCCCTCTTGGCCGCGTGGGGATCGGAACGCGTCCGACGCTTCGGCGCGGTCGTCGCGCTCGGGGCGGCGGCGTTCCTGACCGTCCCATTGCTTCATCTCACGGAAGAAGCTCGTGCCGTCGCCGTCTTCGGCGAGGATCGCCTGTTCGGAGAAGCCTCCGCGGGGCGCGGCTATCCGGTCGCCGCGGCGGCCTGGATCCGCACGCTCGGAGTGCCGTTGAACCTGGCACATCCACCCGCGTGGGGCGGCTACCTCGCGTCCGTGTTGGCACCGAACTGCCGCACCGCGACCGACGGCCGTGTCACCCGATTCGGCGCGGCGCTCGCGGGCGCGTTCTCGCGTGTCGACGATCCGACGCTGCTCGAAGCGGCCGCAAAGAAATACGACGTCGATATGCTCGTGATCCCGATCGCGTTCCTTCCGAAGAATTCCGAACGGTTCGGTTGGATCCCGCTGCACGCCGGCAACGACGGCGCCGTCGTGGTCCTTCGCGACGCGTCGCCGCGGCGCGAGGCGGTGCGCCTCGCACTCGGACGCCGTTGATCACGGCATCGGGCCGTGTTCGAGATACGTGCGCAGGATGAGCGCCGCCGCGCCGCGATCGACGCGGGCCTTGCGGTCACGCCAATCACGAAACCGCTCGCGCAACGCTTCGTCGGCTTCGATCGACGTGTAGCGTTCGTCGACGAAGAGACACGGCAATCCCGTCCGAGCGGTCAAGTCCGCCGCGAAGGCGCGCGATGCATGGGCCTGCGGACCTTCGGTGCCGTCGACGTTGATGGGCAAACCGACCGCGATCACGCGTACGCCGTCTTCGTCGACGACCTTCTTCAACGCCCGCGCGTCCGCTTCGGCCGATGCGCGTTCGAGGGTCTCGCGCGGCAGGACGAATTGCCGCCGCGCGTCGGTGACCGCGACGCCGATGCGACGGTTTCCGACGTCGAGCGCCATGACGGCGCCGCGACCGTCGTCCAACGCATTCCCCGCGGTCACAGCACCTCGTGCCGTCCGTCCTTGGCGAGACGGTCGACGACGTTGCGGACGCCTTCGAGGTCGCGACGCGGGATGACCATCACCACGTCACCCGACCGAACGACCGCCACGTCGCTGACGCCGGAGATCACGACAAGTCCGCCCGCGTCGTTGTCGACGAGACAGTTCTTCGTGCCCTCGAGGAATGCGGCATCCCCGCGAGCGACGTTCCCCGCGGCATCGGGAGTGCGGTAGCGGGCGATCGCTTCGAACGTCCCGACGTCGTCCCAGCGGAACGTCGATTCGACGACCAGCCGATTGGTCGCCTTTTCGAACACGCCGTAGTCGATCGAAATCTTCGGAAGCGCCGTCCACGCGCGTTCGATGCACGCAGGATCGCGCGGGTCGGTGATGTTGTCCAACCCCTGCGCAAGTTCCGGCAGATGCTGACGCATCGCCTTCAGAATGCCGCGCGCCGTAAACGCGAAGATGCCGCAGTTCCAAAGGAAGTTGCCCGCCTGAAGGAAGCGGCGCGCCTTCTCGGCGTCGGGCTTCTCTCGGAACGACGTCACGTTGAAACCGACGGGCGTGCGATCGTCCACGCGCTTGCCGAGTTCGATGTAGCCGAATCCGGTCGCGGGGCGCGTCGGACGCTGTCCGATGCTCACGAGCGCGTCATGCGCATCGGCGAGTTCGGCGGCACGCATCAACGTGTCGCGGAAGGAAGCGGCGGGTTCGATGAGGTGGTCGGCGGAAAGCACGACCATCACGGCATCTTCACGGACGGACTGCGCGAGCATCGCACCGAGGCCGATGCACGCCGCCGTGTCGCGACGTTCCGGCTCGGCGATGATCGATGCGGGCGGGAGTCCGGTGTGCTCACGGGCGAGTTTCGCGTGGACCGCACCCGTGATGACGAACGTCTGATCCGGCGCGACGAGCCCTTCGAGGCGTTTGACCGTGGACGTCAGCAGAGAGTCTTCGCCCGTGAAGGAGAGGAACTGCTTCGGTCGGTTGCGACGGCTGCGGGGCCAAAACCGGGTACCGCTGCCGCCGGCCATGATCACGGCCACGAGACGCTTGGGATCCATGCCATGATGGTATCAGCATGCCGCCCGCGACCCCGTCCACCGTCGACGATCCCGCGCCTCCGAACCTGTGGACGGATCGAATCCTGCCCGCCGCGGCCCTCGGCGCGATCATCGGGGTGTGGGTCACGGCGACGACATGGTGGCCGCGACTTCCCGAACGCGTGCCCATGCACTTCGATTGGGACGGGACCCCGAACCGATGGGATTCCAAGGATTCGTGGTGGGTGCTGCCCATCATCGGAACGCTCATCCCGCTCCTTCTCGTCTTTCTCGGTGGAACGGTCGTCCGCCGCGCGGCCGTCAAACCCGACGGGATCAACGTTCCGAAACCGGAAGTGTTCGCCGCCCTCTCCCCGACGGCGCGGGCTCGCGTGCTTCGGCCGACACGCGTCTTCCTCTCGGTGGCCGCAGTCGCGATCGCGGAGACTTTTCGTCGAGCTTTGGACGCGACGGGCCGCGCGGCGATCTCTCACGACGGGCGGCTCGAAACCTTCCCTTTTTGGATCGTCGCCCTCGGTCTCCCGGTAGGTGCGATCGTCCTGCACCTCGTGACGCGACGGCGTCTGTCGGTGGAAGCCGAGAACGAGGGGATCCCGGTCTAGGGCGCGCGCACGACTTTAAGGGTCGCAATCATCGAATGTCGGACGGAAGGGGCGCGGTCGTCGACGTCGGCCGACTCGCCGGGACCGATTCCGGACCGGGTGGCGTCGCGTCGATTTCGCTCAACGAAACGTCCGGCGTGCCCAACGTCCCGACGACGCCGATCTTCGATGCGGCGAGACCCTTCAGCATGAGCCCGAGAAGCGACAACGGATCGATCCCCGCTCGGTAGGTCGCATCGAAGTTCGCTCGGATACGACCGTCGAATCCGAGCCACCCCTTCCCGTCGAGCGAGACGTCCGGCGCCGCGACGCGCACGCGGGAGAGGTGGAATCCCCCGTCTCGAATCTCGGCGTCGGCGTCGACCATCGCTCCGGGATTGCGTCCCTGGAACAACTTGGTGATGTCGAAGATGCCGAAGAGTTTGGCGAAAAGCGGGAGCTCGACGACGTTGTGGACGTTCGCCGCCGCGCGCGCGCGACCGATCCAACGCGGGCGATCCGTCATCGGACCGACGACGGCGACTTCGCACCTGATACGCCCCCACACGTCGCCCGGATCGGCTTCGAATACACGGACGAGATCCGGAATGGAGACGTCGGTCGCGACGACGTCGAGCGCGAACGTCCCGTCGGTGAAATGCACCTTGAGTTTCGTCGACTCGTTCTCGAGTCGACCACCCGCGGGCCGATCGGTCTCGCCGTCGCGGTCCGCCTTCGTCGCCTCTTCGAACAACGTCGCCGACACGCGCCGAAGTTCCATCGCCCGGGAGGTGCACGCGAGATCGGCCGCGAGCCGCGGCATCGCGACGCCGAAGGCCCTGACCGACGCACCGTCGATACGGCCTCGATAGACGCGGCCTTCCGCCTCGTCGACGAACGACCCGCGCGTCACCTTCAACAGCCGCGCTTCGACGCGTCTGTCGGCCCCGAGCGCCATATCGGTGAACGTCGCATCCGACGCGCCGATTTCCCAACCCGCCTCACGGGACCACGAGACGCGGCGACACGTCGCGTCCAATCGCCCCGAAAGTTCGAGATCGCACAGAGCGGATTCGACGTTCGCGGGAAGCGCCAACGCCTTGAAGAAGTCGGCCCCCAACGGGGCGTCGCGCAGCATCGCGCCCTCGATCGACAACCGCGCCTCCGACGCCGGTCGGCGCCCGGACGCGGCCCGCGCGGGCGTCCAAGTCGCCTTCGAAGCGGTCAACGCCGTGCGACGTTCGGGTGCCATGGCGTCCGTCCCACGCGAGTCCGCCCCCGCGCGAGCCACCGGCAGTTCGGCCGAAAGGTCGACACCCGTCGCGGCACCGTCGGCGGCGAAATCCACGCGACCTTCGACACCGGCGAGACGCAGCCCGTTCGCGAACGCCACGTCCACGCCGTGCGCCGTCACGTCGGCCTCGACGACGACGGCCTCCCGGGGGCCCTTCACGCGAACAACCGCCGACGCGATGCCGTCGAGAATCGGGCGATCGTCCATCAGCATGTAACCGGGGATCGCGGGCGTCAGCGCGCTCAAAAATTTCTCGTCGAGTTTGAAACGATCCGCCTCGACCGTCAGATCGAGTCCTTTCGCGGGATCGATCGTGCCTCGGGCGGCGAAGCGTTCTCCCGCGAACGTGGCGCGGACTCCGTCGCGAACGGTGATGAGGCCGTTCTCGAAAGCGATCGGCCCTTCGACGTTTTCGATGGGCAACTTCGGCGTGTCGAGCGTGAGCCCGACACCCTCGAGATCGAAGATGCCCTTCACGTCGAGCGACTGCGAACGATCCGCCTTGAGCGTCACCGTGCCGCCGACGCGACCGAAGACGGCGAGGTCGCGCAACTCGTCCGCGGCCTCGGGAGACGGAACATCGAGCGCGTCGAGCAGCGGGGCTTCGACGGGGAGTCGATGGAACTCCGCCTTCAAGTCGACCATGCCGGAATCGGAACCCGTTCCGATTCGTCCGGACACCATCATGTCGCCTCCGCGATGCCGGGCACGCACGCCGTCGATCCGGATGGTCGAGCCTTCGATGTGGACGCGACCGCGAGCGTCGTCGGCGAGCAACGGGAACTGCTTCGGACGCAGACGCACGCCGCGCAAATCCACGTCGGCGATGATCGGCGCGCCGGGAGGGTCGCGTCGCGTGCGCTTCACTCCGATGAGGAGATCGACGACACCCTCGGCGTCGAGCGCGCTCAACAGCGCGCGGCCTTCTTCCTCGAGAGCGTCGTTCAGGGCGTCGTCGATGGGAATACCCTGAGCGACGATGTCGACGTCGTAGGTTTCGTCGTCCGCCCGTTCGTAGCCGATGACCCCGCGGGCTTCGATGAACGCCGGTCCGTGACTGGCCGTCACCCGATCGAATCGCATGTCGAGGTCGGTGAAACGTACGACTCCGGTAACGTCCGAAAGCAGATATGGAAAGCCGTGGCGGAGTCCGTCTTCCTTCACGGCACCGCGGTAGTTGATCGCCACGCTCTTGCGCAGATCGAGGTCGATGAACAACCACGGCTCGGGATTCGCCGGAACTCGTGCCGCGGGCCCCGGTATCGCGAGGCGGCCCTTCAAGTTGGCGAACCCGCGGGGCTGCCACGCGTCGACCTGCTCCTTCACCTTGAGCGTGGCTCCACCGAGATGAGAAAGTCGGTCGGCGAAGCCTCCGCCGAGATCGAGGCCCACGAGATCGACGTCGGCGGCGACGAGACGCTCGGCTTGGGGTCGAAGGTCGACGTCCGCCGAAACGTTCAGGTCGGCGTTCTCGAAACGTGCGGTCAAGGAGCGCGTCGATAGGACGCCGTCGATCAACGACACGCGTCCTTGAATGTCGTCGAGGCGTACGGGGATGGTTCGGTGCGAGATGCTCGCCCCGTCGAGCCGGATGGTGCCGCCGACGGAAGTCGTCGCATCTCCCGTCCCTCCGAACACGTCCACGCCGACACCGATGTCCCCCTTGACCGAGAGTCCGGCGAGGAGTTCCGCGGTGCGCTTGTCCTCCGGCTCGCGGAGAATTTCGCGGAGTTGCTCCCCGACGAGGTCTCCGGGGCGATGGATCGACAACTGGATCGTCTGCGCGTTGAACTTGCCGCCGATATCGAAGGTCCCGAGGATCGGGTTGTCCTTCAGCGCCGCACCGAATCGGTAGAGCCAACGATCCGATCCATCCGGCATGACGTCGATCTTGAGGCTCGGGAATGCGAGTTCCTGTCGGGCCTTGAGGACGTAGGGCGCGTGTTCGAGCGTCAGAAACAAACCTTCGAGACGGACGACGGGGATGTCGCCGAGCGATCCGCCCTTGGCGTCGCCGTATTCTTCCTTGATGGGCGACGGCATGTCGAGGAGTCCGGTCTTCGGATCCCATCGCACGGTGCCGCGCGCGTTGCGCAGTTCGACGTCCTTCACGATGGACGCATCGCGGAAGGGAATGCGCCAAGGGCGAATCGACACGCGCACTTCGTCGATCGTTCCGTAGATCGTGTCCGGTTCGCCCGGACGCATGAGTTGCAGTTCCTTGACGACGACGGTGTCCCAGCCGTCGCTCGAGATCTCCTCCCATCGCACGTCGGATTCGAAGGCGAACGCGGCCGCGTAGCGCGCCATCCCGGCGAGCTTGTCCGAATTGAGCAGCCACACGGTTCCCGCGAAGGAGGCCGTCAGAAAGACGAGAACCCCGAGCACGAGCGCCCGCAGACGACTCATGGAGCGATCTTCCGCTCCGGTGCCGACGCCTGCAGATAAAGCGGTTCCTCGGCGTCGCCGGATGCGGGCGCACGTCCCGCGAGGACATGTTCATGGGCGACGCGGCCGACGAACGCCGCGCCGACGCGAACGTCCGGGACCGCGACGCGGACCGCATCGGGCCCGGCGGCGTCGTCGAGCGCGGCGGGTGCCATCAAACACGGTGCGACGATCACGTCGGGCGGTGTCGACGACGGGTCGTAGATCGCGGCGTACACCGCGCCCGTATGCGCGGGAATCGACACGGCGACCCGACGCGCCCCGTCGGCGTGGGCGCGCGCGAGGGCTTCGGGGCCGGGGATGGGAAAGAGCGGAATCCCGCGTGCGAAGGCGAACACCTTCGCCCACGTCATACCGATGCGCGCCCCCGTGTAGGAACCCGGACCCGCGCCGACCGCCACCGCGGTTGGAACATGACCGAGCGCGAGCGCTTCGGCGACGCCCGGCGCCACCGCGGCCCCGCCCTTCACGGCTTCGGGGAACTCGCGGTTCCACACGACGACTCCGTCCA
>CAIWVZ010000369.1 GCA_903916245.1 uncultured Planctomycetota bacterium
ACACGACTTTGCCCGCGAGCGTCGGGGCCTTGGCCCGGTAGACCCCGAGCAACGCGTGGATGTCTTCGTCGCCGACGGGATCGGCTCCGACGTCGGGATCGACGAGGATGTCCGAACCGTGGAAAGCGACCTTCGGGAACTCCGCGAACGTTCCCGTGCCGAGAGGGTCGGGCGCGAGTCCGTAGATCGCGGGGGCGTCCGGACCGCGGTCGAGCAGCCAGCACGGGAGCAACGAAACGGCGTGCGCTCCAGCGTTCGGCGCGACCCATGCTTGCACCTGTCGGGTGACGCGCAGGTGGCGCTCGAGTTCCGGAACGAGCTTCGACGTCCACGCGCCCGCGGCCACGATGGCGTGACGTGCCGTGAAGGTGCCTTCGTCGGTGGTCACGGTGACGGTCATCCCGCGCTCGCCGACGGAAAGAACGCGCGTCGCGAGTCGCACGACGACGCCACGTCGTGTCGCCGATGCGAGAGAGGCGGCGATCACCTTCTCGGGGCGTACCAATCCGGCGTTGCGTTCGAAGACCCCACGGACGCTCCGCCACGGCGAAAGGTCGAACCACGGGAATCGCCGCGACAGCGACCATCCGTCGAGCGTTTCGATCTCGACGTTCCAACGACTCGCCGCGTCGATCGAGCGGGTGACGACGTCGGAACGTTCGTCGCCCATGAGAAGGACACCGCATCGGTGAAGTAGTTCGGCGCCCTCTTCGTCTTCCAACTGTTCGATCCGAGCGGTCGCATGACGCAGCAGCGGAACGTAGTCGGGGTGTTCGAAATATGCGTGGCGGAAGATGCGTCCGGGTCCGTGGCTCGATCCTTTGTCGTGGCCCGGACCCGCGAATTCCAAAACCAACGTGCGCGCTCCCGCTTCGCCCGCGCGGCGCGCGGCGGCGGCTCCGACGGCTCCCGCGCCCACGATGATGAGATCCCATTCCGCCATGGTCGAATCCTATCTCTCCGTGCGTCTACGATGCACCGATGACGAAGTCCGATTCCGAACGCCGACTCGGTTTGATCGATGCGACCGCCGTCGTCGTGTCGGCGTGCATCGGCATCGGGATTTTCTTCAGCCCCGCGACGGTCGCCGCGCGGACGGGAAGCGGCGGCTGGGCGCTCGCGGCGTGGGCCGTGGGCGGCGTACTCGCCGTGATCGGCGGACTGTGCTTCGCCGAACTCGGAGCCATGCGTCCCGACATGGGCGGCCAGTTCCGCGTGCTTCGCGAGGCGTGGGGGCGACCGGTCGGATTCGCGTATGCGGGGACGTCGGGGCTCATCATCAACACCGGCGCGGTGGCCGTTCTCGCAGGGTATGGCACCGATTTTCTGGGTCAAGCATTCGGATGGAAACTCGACGGTGCGGCGTGGCTCGCCGTCTCGGTGACGTTGATCGCCGTGCTCGCCGTGGTGAATTGCATCGGCCTCCGACGCGCCGCGGATCTCCTCGACGTGCTGACCTTGGGAAAACTGTTGACCATCCTCGGCATCGGTGTCGGGGCGATCGTCGCGGCGACGTCCGGGGTGCCGAAGCACGCGACGTCGCCGTTCGCGCTCGGTGGCGGGCCCACGTCGGGTGGTCTCATGTTCGCGCTCATGCCCGTGCTGTTCGCGACCGGAGGGTGGCAACAGGTCTTGTGGGCGGCGGGAGATATTCGTCATCCGGACCGGAACATCCCGCGTGCGTTGATCGTCGGGATCGGGACCGTGTTGTTCGCCTATTTCACGGTCAACGCCGCCTGCCTGTGGTTGCTCGGTCACGAAGCGATGGCGACGTCGAAGACGGTCGCCTCCGATGCGCTCGCCGTCGTTCACGCGGATGCGGGGCGATGGTTGGCGGGAGCCATCGGGCTTTCGGCGATCGGAACGGTCCACGTGATTCTCTTCACGTCGTCGCGGGAGCAAGCCGCATTCGGTCGCACGGGAGACGGACCCGCATGGATCGCGAGCGTGGATCCGAAGACCGGTTCCGCGCGCCGTGCGGTTCTCGCGATGGCGGTTTGGTCCACGTTGCTTTTGGTCATCGCCGGACGCGGGGGGATCGAAAGTCTGCTTGATGCGGTCGTCATGGCCGATTTCGCATTCCTCGCGCTCGGTGCGCTCGCCGTCCTGCGATTCAGAGCGATGGACCCGCAGGCGCCGCGTCCGTTTCGTTG
>CAIWVZ010000370.1 GCA_903916245.1 uncultured Planctomycetota bacterium
CTTCCTGATCGGCGGCTTCGCGACCGATCACGCGCCGCGTCGGCGCGGGATCGAACGTCTGCCAAAGAGTGCCCCCGACGAGGAGCAGCACCACGAAGGTGGCGACTCCGATCGCGACGACACGCGTCGTCTTCGAAGGCATCGCTTCGTCGCAGAGGGGAACCAGTCCGTCGTCCGCCATGGATCAGAACTGGAAGTAGAGGAACGGGATGTTGTCGGCCAACTGCATCTGCAGAAGGGCGATCAGGAACAACGGCTGCAGCGTCACCATCCAGCGCGGGTCGAGGCGCGAGGCCCACACCTGCGTGGTCGGGAACGCGAAGGTCACGATGCCCGCGGCGCAAAGGGCGGCGAGATGGATCGGCCGGAACTCGAGCGGCGTCACGACGGGCACGGAACCCACGCCGGCCATCCACCCGAGATAGGTGATCGCGGATTCCAACGTGTCGGCGCGGAAGAAGACCCATCCGACGATCACGAGGACGAAGGTCCCGAGGACCTGAAGAGGCTTCGGCAAATGCCCGAAGAGCGCCTTCTTCCCCAAGGCCCGTTCGACACAGAGCCAGAAGCCCTGATACGCACCCCAAACGATGAAGGTCCAGTTGGCTCCGTGCCAAAGCCCGCCGAGCAACATCGTCAAGGCGAGGTTCGCATAGGTCCTGAAATTGCCCTTCCGGTTGCCGCCGAGCGGAATGTAGAGGTAGTCGCGCAACCACGACGACAGCGAAATGTGCCAGCGGCGCCAGAACTCGGTGATGCTCGTCGAGAGGTACGGACGGTCGAAGTTGATCGGGTAGCGGAATCCGAGCATGAGCGCCAAACCGATCGCCATGTCCGAGTAACCCGAGAAGTCGAAGTAGATCTGGAACGTGTAGCAGAGCGCGCCCAGCCACGCGTCGGAAGAACTCAGTCCCTGCGATTTGAAGGCCGCGTCGGCGACGGTCCCGAGGAAGTCCGCGATGAGGAGTTTCTTCGCGAGACCCGCCTGCAGCATCGTCATGCCCTGAACGGTCTTGCCGAAAGTGAGCGTGCGCTCCTTCACTTGGCCTTCGACGTGTTGGTAACGAACGATGGGCCCCGACACGAGTTGCGGGAACATCGACACGTAGCAGAGGAAGTCGACGAGGCTCCGCGAGCGCGGCACTTCCTTACGGTAGACGTCGATCGTGTACGACATCGTTTGGAAGGTATAGAAGGAGATACCGACCGGAAGCGCGACGTTCTCCCACGCCATGGGCTCGCCGCCCATCTTGACGGAGAGGCCGTTCCAAATGCCGACGCCGAAGTTGGCGTACTTGAACCACGCGAGCAGCCCGAGCTGCGTTGTGATGGACGCGACGAGCCACCGCTTTCCGGTCTTCCCGCGCTCCTGATCCGTCGCGATCAAAGCCCCCGCCGTGTAATCCACGAAAGCCGAGAATGCGGCGAGAAGGACGTACGCGGGCTTGTGCCAGCCGTAGCAGATGAACGAGGCGACGATCAGGAAGAAGTTCTTCCATTGCCGCGGCAACACCCAATGCAAGAGCAGGGTGATCGGCAGGAAATAGAAGAGGAAAATATGGCTCGAAAAGACCATCGCCCATCCCGGAACCGAAACGGAATGCGGATCCGCGTCGGAGCCGCCTTTTTCCATTTCGGGCGGCGGGACGGGTCGGCTTGAAATCGAACTTTCGACGCGCCTTGCGGGTCTCGAATCCGCCCCATAACCTTCAAATGCGCGCCTGCGCGCGGGGAATCGAACTTACATGGGACGCGACGAGCCGATCGACATCAACGGACCCGAAGCCATCGCGGGCATGCGCCGCGTCGGCGTCATGGCCGCCGCCCTTCTCGACGTGGTGGGGCGTTGGGTGCGCCCCGGCGTTTCGACGCTCGAGATCAATCAGGTCTGCGAAAAGTGGACGCGCGACCATGGCGGCGTCTCGGCCCCTCTCGGATACCGCGGCTATCCGAAGTCTCTTTGCACGTCGGTGAACGACGTGGTGTGCCACGGTATCCCGTCCGCGAAGACCGTCCTGCGCGAAGGCGACATCGTCAACCTCGACGTCACTCCGAAGCTCGACGGATGGCACGGCGACACGTCGGCGACGTTCTACGTGGGATCGAAGATCTCTCCGGAAGCCAAACTCGTCACCGAAACGTCGCGCGAATGCCTCGCCGTCGGCATCGCCCAAGTGCGCGAAGGGGCGTACGTCGGCGACATCGGTGCGGCCATCCAAGCGTTGGCGGAAGGTCGCGGACTTTCCGTCGTACGCGAGTTCTGCGGACACGGCATCAACCGCATCTTCCACTGCGGTCCGTCCGTTCCCCACTACGGTCGTCGCGGTGAAGGCCCGCGTCTCAAGGCGGGGATGATCTTCACCATCGAACCCATGATCAACACGGGAACGTGGCGCACGAAGATTCTGAAGGACGGCTGGACGGCCATCACCTCCGACGGCGGGCTTTCCGCGCAGTTCGAACACACGATGCTCGTGACCGCATCCGGCGTCGAAATCCTCACGGACCCCGCGAAGGTGAAGGGCTCGGAATTCGACCCGGGCGACCTCCGCGGGACGCCCTACGATCCCGACCGCGGATGACCGCCGAGCGGACGGCGCGCCTCGACGGTCTCGACCTTTTCCGCGGTCTGACCGTCGCCTTCATGATCCTGGTGAATAATCCGGGATCGTGGGGAGCGATCTTCGCCCCGCTCAAGCACGCGGAATGGCACGGCCTCACTCCGACCGACCTCGTCTTCCCCTTCTTCGTCTTCATCACCGGCGCCTCGATGGCTTTCAGCGTGGAAGCGGCGCGGGCGAAGGGCGTCGACGGCGGTGCACTCGCGCGCCGTCATCTGAAGCGTTGCGCGCTCGTCTTCGCGACCGGCGTGGCTCTGAACGGATTTCCCTTCTACGACCTCGCGACGCTGCGCATTCCGGGGGTGCTTCAACGGATCGCGCTCGCCTCGCTGCTCGCCGGCCTCTTCGTGCGTCGAGGGGTGAAAGCGTCGACCATCGGCGGCATCGCGCTGCTCGCGCTGCACACGGCGATCCTTCTCCTCGTTCCGGCGCCCGGACGCGAGGTCCCGTCGCTCGAGCGCGGCGCGGACGTCGGCGCCGCCCTCGATCTGTGGATCTTCGGAAAGAACCATCTATGGAGCGGAGGGGGCGGCGTCTACGACCCCGAAGGTCTTCTCGGCACCTTGTCGACGGCGGCAACGGCGTTGTTCGGAGCCGTCGTGGGCGACGTCGTCCGTCGACAAGGCGCCCGCGCCTCCCTCCGTACGCTGTTCAACGCGGGGGCCGCCACGGTTCTCCTTTCGAGCGCCGTCGAACTTCTCGTTCCCACGAACAAGGCGTTGTGGACCGCGAGCTTCGTCCTCGTCACCGGAGGCTTCGCCTGTCTCGGGTTGGTCCTCGCACTCCTCGTGACCGACGTCCTCGGGCGACGGGGCGGTCCGATTTCCATCGGGATCGCCTACGGACGCAATCCCCTCCTGCTGTTCGTCGCATCCGGCGTGGTCGCGCGCCTTCTCGGATTGGTGAAGATCGGCGACGCGTCGGTCAAGGACGTGATCTATCGGACGCTCTTCGCTTCGTGGGCGCCACCCGTTTGGGCGTCGCTCCTTTGGGCGATTTCCCTCGTCGCCGCGTTCGCGCTCGTCGCCGTGTTCCTCGACCGTCGTCGCCTTCATCTACGGTTCTGACGCTCGACGGAGGCGTGCTAGAACCGAGGCATGACCTTCGATCCGAACAAGGCGGCCCTGAACGACGGCATCTACGGGCTTCCCCATGGCGCGGACGACGCCCGCGTCCATCTCATCCCCGTTCCCTTCGAAGCCACGACGTCCTACGGCGGCGGCACCGCAGATGGTCCCGCGGCGATCCTCGTCGCGAGTCGCCAGGTCGACCTCCACGACGTCGACGTCGGCGATCCTTGGAAGGCGGGGATCTTCATGGTGCCCGCGGATCGACGCATCGTCGCCCTGAACAAGGCGGCGAAGAAGGAGGCCGCGAAAATCATCGCGCGCGGCGGCGAAATCGGCAAAAGCGCCGCGCTGCGCAAGTCCTTGACGAAAGTGGACGACGCGAGCGAGGAAGTGAACGGACTCGTGTACGGCTCGGCTTGGGAAGCGCTCGACGCCGGGAAGATCGTCGGCGTCGTCGGCGGCGATCACGCGACTCCCTACGGCAACATTCTCGCCCACGCGGAGCGCCATCCCGGCCTCGGAATCCTGCACATCGACGCCCACGCGGATCTCCGCGTCGCCTACGAAGGGTTCACGTGGTCGCACGCGTCGATCATGCACAACGTGATGCAGCGCATCCCGCAGGTGGCTCGACTCGTGCAGGTCGGGATTCGCGACGTCTGTGCGCAGGAAATGGACGACGTCGCCGCTTCGAAGGGGCGCATCGTCACCCACACGGACGCGTCCGTCTCCGACCTGCGGATGCGCGGCGCGTCGTTCGCATCGATCGCGGCGCGCATCGTCGCGGATCTCCCGAAGAAGGTCTACCTGTCGTTCGACATCGACGGGCTCGATCCGGTGAATTGTCCCCACACGGGGACCCCGGTTCCGGGGGGGCTGCAGTTCCGAGAAGCGGTGTTCCTCATCGGGGAAGTCGTCCGCTCCGGCCGCACGATCGTCGGCTTCGACCTCAACGAGGTCGCCCCCGGTCCGGAAGGCGACGAGTGGGACGCCAACGTCGCCGCCCGCATGCTCTACAAGATGATCGGGTTCACGTTGAAGAGCCGAGGCGGCTGAACCGACGCGGCTCGACGGTTTATATCTTCTAAGATATAGACGATATCTCTAGCAGAGGATCCGTTCCGTGCATCGGGAGAAGACCGTTTCTCCTATCCGGCTGCGGTTCCGCTGCTTCCATGCCCACGAACCGTCCGAAATCCGCACGTCGCCGTCGAGAAGGGGGATTCACCCTCGTCGAGACCATGATCGCCATGACCACCCTCAGCATGGCGATGCTGATCCTGTTCGGCCTCCTTCTGAACGGCGGCGTCCTCGCGGCGACGGTGCGCGATCGCCACCGAGCCCTCCGCGACGTGAACGCGCTGATGGAGCAGATGGCCGCGATGCCCATCGCGAGCATCGGAACGGTGTTCCCGCACGACGTGGCCATCCCGGAGTTCAACGACCTGCACTGCCGCAACCAACGGATGTACGTGATCTACGACGGCAACAAGGACGAACGCCCCCTCAATTACAAGGTGAAGTGCACGTGGGAAACGCTGAACGGACGCCCCGGCGTGGTCGAAGTCCGCGGGATGCGCGCCCGATGATCCGCCCACGACGACACCGCGAACGCGGAACCACGTTGCTTGAGCTGCTCATCTCGGCGGCGATCTCGCTCGTCATCTTCGGGACGTTCGCCCTCGGCGTCGTGGACGGCATCGATTGGAGTACGCAATCGATCGGTACGTCCGACGTTCAAGAGATCGGGCGTCGCGCTCTCGAAGTCCTCCGGCGCGACCTCGTCCGCACGGGACGCATCCCCGTCGATCCCGCGACGGGCGTCCTGCTCCCGGCGGTCACGTCGAACGGGACGGCTCCGACGGCTCTCGGACCCGCGTTCACGCATCACACCCAAACGCTCGAAGCCCTGGCGGCCGGCTTCCCCGTCGCTCCCGAATGGCCGGAGCCCGCGAATCCTCCTCCGTTCGTCGCACCGGGCTCGGAACTCGAACCCTTCGGTGTTCGCGAAATCATTTTCCGCATTCCGCAAGATCTCGACGGCGACGGAAGGCTCTTGAGTTCGGCGACCGGAACCATCGAATGGAGCCCGTCGCTCGTCGGATTCCTGCTGATTCCCTCCGGGGACGAACTCGGGACCCTCAAACTGATCCGACGCACCGTCACCCTGAACGGTACCGGATCCGTCAAAGACGAAGCAATCTGCGGCAACGTCGAAGCGCTGACCTTCGACACGACCGAGACGAAACACATCCTTCCGAAGGATGCCGTCGAAATCCACCTGCACATGGCGCGGCGCGACACGCGCGGCCGCGTGCAACGCATGCACCTTGCCACCACCGTGGCGATGAGGAACTCGCAGTGAAACTCCTACGCGACCCCGCGCGGTTCGAAGAACGCGGTTCGACGATCGTGATGGCCCTTTCGGCCATCGCGCTCGTCACCATCTTCGCCACGTCGATGTTGGCGTCGGTCGACTCCGCGTCGAAAGGCGTCCGGCTCGATGTCGACCGTTCGCAGGCCCACAAGTACGCGGAAGGCTTGCTCGAAGTCGCCGAGCAGAAACTCGTCGACGACCTCGCCAACTTCCGACCGCTTCCGAATCCGCCCGCGAACGAACCGCTGCTCGTCATGAACGGATCCGTGGCCATCGGCGGCGTCACGGGAACCTGGAGGATCGAGAAGGACGTTCAGACGATCGGTGGCGTGACCTCCCCCGTACCGACAACGACATCGATCGACACGTTGACGGGACTGACGAAGATCAGCGACGCCTACCTCGTCACGTCGGACGTGAAGATCGGCGATGCGAAGGTCCGCATGAAGCGGCACCTCCTTCTCGACAAGACGCCGATCTTCCAGTTCCTCGCCTTCTACGAAGACGACATGGAGGTCTTCCCCGGTGCCAACATGACCTTGGCGGGGCGCCTTCACGCGAACGGCACCATGTACGCGGGAACTTCGGCACAACTCACCGTCGATTCCAAGTACATGCGAACGGCGGAAGACCTGATCCGTCGACGCAAGGACGACGGCACGCTCCCCACGGGGCCCGTCAAGATTCGCAACGCCAACCTTTCCACGGCCGCCGGCCTCGTGACGCTCCCCTCGAGAAACGATCTCCTCTCGCTGGGCATCAACTCGCTGAACGGGCTCGACTCGAAATTCACCGGATGGGACATGAACGGCGACGGTTACTTCAATCTCGCCGGCGAGATGGCACCCTTCGCCCATCGCGCGACGCAACTCTTCAACGGGACGCTTCAAACCGGCGAACACGGCGTCACGCCGATCGGCCACCCTTCGATCGGCTCGATCTTCCCCTACGAATCGAAGTCGGGCGGCGACTTCGCACTCCAAGGAAGCACCTACGTTCCCGTGACCCCGGGAACCGGAACCCACACCCGCGGCTACTACCACGGACAAGCGGGACTTCGCATCATCGGCGCCCGCGTCTACAACGCCGCAGGTACGGAAATCACGAATTCGATGCCCGCGGGTTTCCTCACCTCCCGTTCTCTTTACGACAAGCGTCAGAATCGGACCACGACGGTGACCGAAGTGAACATGGCGCGTCTCGGGGACATGGACGGAAACACCGCGACGTTCGACCCGTCGCCGCACTATCCGTCGAACGGACTCGTCTACGCGACCCGACTGGATTCGACGGTGTCGCAACCCAACGGCATCGTCATCACCGGAGGCTCGGAATTGAACGTGCCGGCGCGATGGGATCGTCGGCAGTACTCCGGCTACCCGGGGTGCTACCCGAATCCTCTCTACACGGGCTCGCCGCCCGTCGGCGCGACCGATCTCACCGTCGCGCAAAAGCGCGGCATGACGCTGGTGTCGGACTGCCCCGTCTACGTGCGCGGCGACTTCAACACCGTGAACGCCAAGGCCTCGGCGGTGATTTGCGATGCGGTGAATCTGTTGTCCAACGCGTGGAACTACACGAAGACGTCGTCCACTCAGGTGACGGCGAGCAACACCACGTACAACTTGGCCTTCATCACCGGCAACTTGAACACCACGTCGGGGAACTACAACGGCGGATTCGAGAACCTTCCCCGTTTCCACGAGAACTGGACCGGAAAAACCTGCACCATCAAAGGGTCTTTCGTGAATACGTGGCAGTCCGCGAAGGCCCGCGGCAACTGGGTCTACGGCGGCAACTGGTACACCGCACCCACGCGCGTGTGGTCGTACGACACGTCGTTCGACACCGGCAACCTTCCGCCGTTCACGCCGATGGTGATCTCGACCCGCGTGATGGCGTGGCAGTCGTCGCTCTGACGGTCGAGCGCGGGCTCTACGCCCGCGCTTCGGCCTGGACGAACGCGTAGAAGAACACCGCCTGCGGGTCGTGGGCGACCGTGTCGAGTTCGGCGCGCATCGCGTCGACGAGTCGCTGATCGACACGCTTCGCCGCCATCATGCTCGGGGCTCCCGACAAGAGGAGATCGGTCCAGTACGTCAGGAACTCCGCGCGTTCGGCGGGACTCCGCGAATCGAAATGCGCCACCTTCACACGCGTCACGATGTCGGTGAAGCCGACGGTTTGAAGGAGGTTCCCGAGTTTCGCACCGACGTGCGGGTCGCCGCCGATCTCGATCTGGTGGTCGTTGAACTCGCGCCAGAAGTCGAGAGTGCGCGGGCTGTACGGTTCGAGGAAGAAGGTCGCGTTCAACACTTCGTTCACGATGATCGGGGCGCCTCGCTTCAAGACGCGCCGCGTTTCACCCAAAACGCGCGCGGGATCGGGGACATGTTCGAGCAGCCAGGAGATGAAGGCTCCGTCGAACGACTCGCGGCCGAACGTCAGGGCGGTGGCATCTTCCTCGGCCAACGTGTAGCGGCCCTTGGCCCACGGGACCGTGGGCAACCACTTCCGCGCCTCCGCCAACTGGATCGGGCTTCGCTCCACGCACGTGACCCGCATTTCCGGGTAGTGACGGAGTAGATTCGCCGTCTGCGCACCGACGCCCGATCCCACTTCCACGAGATGACGGCACCGGGCGAACGGCAGACGATCGTAGATCCACGGCTCGAGCACCCGTGCCTGCTCGCGGAGGCGCTGCCGTTCCTTCGCGGTGAACCCGTGGAGGTACCCCGCCTTCGCCGCACCGCTCTTGCCACCCGACTTCAAACGTGCCATGTCGCGCTCCGCGGCGCCGAACGGCTCCCGCGTGGAACGCTATCATCCGTCCACGTTCCGAAGGAGTCCCCGTATGCGATCCACACTCTCCGCGATCGGTTTCGCCCTCGTCGTCGTCGGCGTCCTCTCCGCACAATCCCCCTTGACGGCGGAAACCGTCATCACGTTGCCGCGCGTGGGCGATCCGCAACTGCACCCGTCCGGAGACCGCGTCGTCTATACGGTCGGCACTCCGAGCCTCGAAACGAACAAGTCCGCGACGGCGCTTTGGTCGGTCGGCTTCGACGGAACCGGAGCGGCGCCGATCGCCAACGGCGCGGGCGTCTCGAACGCCCGTTGGTCGCCGGACGGGTCGATGCTCCTCGGTCTCAAGTCCGTCGACGGCGTGCCGCAGGTGCACGTGATGAAGGCCGACGGCGACGGACTGCGCGCCGTCACGACGCTGTCGACCGGCGCGGATGCCCCGGTGTGGTCTCCCGACGGCACCCGCGTCCTCTTCATGTCCGAAGTGTGGCCGGGAGTCAAAGGCGACGCGGCGCAAAAAGCGAAGTCCTCCGCGACCGACGGATCGTCGGCCCTCGCGTTCGACGACCTGATGATCCGCCACTGGAACTTTTGGCGGGATGGACGGCGTGCCCAGTTGTTCATCGTGGAAGTGGCGACCGGAGCGGTCACGCAACTGACCGACGACGGACACGACAACCCACCGTGGAGTCTCGGAGGCCCGCAGGCGTTCGCGTGGTCCGCCGACGGCAACACCGTGTGGTTCACGCGCGGACAGGACCCGAAACGCGAAGCATGGTCGACGGATGCGAATCTCGCGTCCGTTCCGGCGTCGGGCGGACCCGTGAAGGTATGGACCGCTTCGAATCCCGGCTACGACGGCGGGCCCGTGCCGTCACCCGATGGAAAGCGCGTCGCCTATCGCTCGCAGGCCCGCGACGGATACGAATCCGATCTGTGGCGCGTGATGATTCTCGACCCGACGACGGGGGCCTCGCGACGAGTCGGTAAGGCGCTTCCCGACGGCGTCGAGGAACTGGCCTGGATCGGAGGCTCCGAGAAGTTGGCGGTCGCCGTTCAGGATGCCGGCTCCCACGCTTGGTTCGTCCTCGACGTCGACACCGACACCATCGAGGCGGTCCACGCGGGACCGAACGCCTACGGCCTCTCGCTCTCCACGGACGGAAAGCGCGCCGCACTCCTTCACGCGTCGTTGGTGCAGCCACCCGAGGTCTACGCCTACGACGTCGCGAAAGCGTCCACCCGACGTCTGACCGTGCATACGAAGGCAACCATTGCGGCGACGGAGATGCCGACTCGCGATCAGATGACGTGGAAGGGTGCGCACGGCGACACCGTCCACGGCTTCCGCGTTCTGCCTCCGGGATTCAAGAAGGAAGACAAGCGACCCGCCGTCGTCTTCATTCACGGCGGTCCCCAAGGAGCGTGGATGGACGGATGGTCCACCCGCTGGAACCCGGCGATCTACGCCGCCGCGGGCTACGTCGTGTTTTGTCCGAATCCGCGCGGATCGACCGGGTACGGCCCCGACTTCTGCGAGCAGATCAGCGGCGACTGGGGTGGTGCCGTGTTCGAAGATCTGATGAAGGGCGTGGATGCGCTCATCGACGAGGGCGGCGTGGATGCGACGCGACTCGGCGCCGCGGGGGGATCCTACGGCGGCTACATGGTGAACTGGATTCTCGGGCACGATCACCGCTTCAAGGCGTTGGTCTCGCACGCGGGCGTCTACAACCTCGAATCCATGTACGGAACGACCGAAGAACTTTGGTTCACGGAATGGGAATTCAGAGGCGCGCCGTGGGAAGACCGCACCCTCTACGAAAAATGGTCCCCGCACCGTTTCGCCTCCGCATTCCGTACACCGACGCTCGTCATCCACGGCGAACTCGACTACCGCGTTCCCGTGAATCAAGGATTGGAACTCTTCACCGCCCTTCGTAGGCGCGGCGTCGATTCCCGACTCGTCGTCTACCCCGATGAAGGTCACTGGGTGCTGCGTCCGCGCAACGGCGCGCGATGGAACCGTGAAGTGATGGGTTGGTTCGACCGCTACCTGAAGCGCTGAGCCCATGAATTCACGTCGCATCCTCACCGTCGGCTCGATGCTCGCCCTGTGCCTTTCTGGATTCCTGTTCGCGCAGGAGCCCGAACCGCAGGACGAGCCGGACGCACCGCCCGCGGAGGCGGTGAAGCCGACGACCGATGCGTCGACACCGGCCTTCCTCAAAGCCCTCGAACTTCAAAAGTCGGGCAAATGGGCCGCCGCCCAGAAGGCGCTGCTCGCCGTCCTCGATAAATTCCCGGATTCACTGCACGCCGACGCGATTCGGCAACGTGCCGGCGACAACGCCTACTTGGGCTGCGAAACGCTGCATCGGGGCGGGCCTTCGGAGCGTCGCATCGACGTCGCGGTCATGGGCGACGGATTCACGATCGACGGACAGGATCAGGATCTGCAGAAGAAGTGGGCGCGGCTTTGCCTCGACGTGCTCTTCAGCGAACCCTCCTTCTCCGAATACCGCGACTGGTTCAACTTCCACTTCGTGAGGTTGGCGTCCCTCGAAGAAGGGGTCGATCCGTCGCTCAGCCCCGAGGAGCGCAAGCGCATCGAAGAGCGCAACCGTTCGCGATCGAACAAGCGCAAGGTCGACTTTTCGACCGCCCTCGACTGCAAGGCGGCCGGCCCGCAGGGGCAGGTGATGGCCGATCCCGTTCTCGTCCGCAAATGGCAACGCGTCGCCGACGGCGAGATTCCGGGTGTCTACGACGATCGACTCGCCATCGCCTTCGCCCGCTTCGGTGTCCTCGGAATGGGTGGTGGCGGCATCGCGAACGTCGGACGACCCGATCGCTCGGTGACGGTGCACGAGTTCGGCCACGCCTTCGTCGGCCTTCTCGACGAATACGCGAACAACCCCGGTCGGCCGACGGGCATGATCATCGCGCCCAATGCCTCGGGGGTTCCGGATCCCGACAAGGTCCCGTGGGCCCACTTCCTCAAGAAGAAGGTCGAAGGTGTCGGCGTGTTCGAAGGCGGTGCGACCTATCAGAAAGGTGTTTGGCGTCCCGCGAACGGATGCGCGATGAACAGCGCGGGCAATCAGGGCTACTGCCCGGTGTGTCGCGAGGCCGCGGTGCTTCGCATCTATTCGTACGTTTCGCCGATCGACATGCACACGCCGGCGACGGACGAAGAGATCGCGATGAACGTCGGCGGCGATCGCATGCTTTCCGTTTCGGTGATGCGTCCGCAGAAGCACGCGTTGCGTGTTTCTTGGCACGTCGAGCCGATCGCGGCGACGGCACCGGCACCCGAACGCAAGGAGAGCGGGCGCACCGGACGCGACCCCGATCCCTTCAAAGAAATGTTGCGTGGACGTCGGCGTGCCGGACGACGAGGTTCCACCGATCGCAAGTCCTACGACCTCCCCGTCATGGGAACGCCGTCGAATCTCGGACGCGAGAACAAGAGTGATCCCAAGTCGCTCCCGACGTTCGAATTTCCTCTCGGAAAACTTCCCGAGGGACGATTTCGGGTCACAGTGAGGGTGTGGGATCCGACGCCGTGGGTCCTCCTCGATCCCAAGCATCTGCTTGAGGAGCGACTCACATGGACCATCACCATCGCCCGCCCCAAGTAGATCGGCCGCCGCTTCCGCCGAAGCCCGCGGTACCCGCTTCGCCGGACCTCGACGAAAAAAAAGACGAGTCCGCACGACGGCCCCCCCAGGTCGGCTTGACCCAACCCGCTGCGGCTTGCGCCACAGTTTGCCGTCGTACGGACTCGTTCGCGGGGTCCGACACTCGTCGGCCCGCAGGAAGAGAAACACCGAATCCGAGAAGATCCCCTCAGGGTTTCTTTTTGGAAAAAGCATGCGGCCACCGACTCGGCCCCTCGTAACTCGATCTCGACCGACCCCGAGATCGTCGCAACCGTCTCATCCCCAAGTCGATAAGAGCCTCGCGCGGGCGCCTTTCCCCGGCGTAACTTCGCCATCCGAGTTTCTCGATTTCCCGCTCGGGAACGCGGATTCACAAGACCCTGCGACTTCGACACTTGGCGGGGGATAGTCTTCGACGAGTCCCCATGACCCATTCCGTCTCCACCTACCTGAACACGTCCTACGACGTGCTCCGCCGAACCGCGGCGAAATACTTGGGGACGGATCCGCTTTCGTTCGGCACGACCGATTTGGTCCATGAAACCGTCCTGAAATTCATTCAATCGGGGACGACGTTCAAGGACGAGGCGCACTTCCTTTATTCCTCGTGGCGCGTCTTCAGGCAGGTGATCATCAACCGCGCTCGAGCCCGCACCGCCGAGAAACGTGGCGGCGACGCCGACCGTGTCGAACTCGACGCGGCGATGGTCTCCACGGACCACGATCCCGAACTGGCCGTCGAGCTCGGTCAACTCATCAGCGAGCTCGAGGAGATCGACCCGCGCTCGGCGTCGGCGGTCGTCATGCGCAGCTTCTACGGATTGACCACCGCCGAAACCGCGCGCCTCTTGGGGGTCTCGGTCGCGACCGCCGAACGCGACTACGCGGCGGGACGCCTCTGGCTCGTCGACCGCCTTCGCGACGAATCGCCATGACACGACGCAGCCCCGAACGCGAACGCACGGCCATCGCCGCGATCAAGCGGCTTCTCGACGCTCCCGTCGAGGACCGTCGTCGATTGATTGCGGAACTGGCGGGCGACGACACACAGCTTCTGCGCCGTCTCGAGAACGCCTGCGCCGACGACGAGCGAATGGCACAGGGAGAAGTCCCGACACCGCTCGCGAACGCATTCCGCGCCTTCGATGCCGAATCACGGCTCGGCATCGCCCCCGGCGACGTCTTCGGCAATTACCGCATCGACGGCATCATCGGACAGGGAGCGACGGGAGTCGTCTTCGAAGCCGTTCACCTCGTCACCGCGCGTTCCGTCGCTCTCAAGATCCTGCGACCGGGTGTCGCGGACGAGGCCGCCCTTCGGCGTTTCCGGCGTGAAGCGGCGACGCTCGGCCGTCTGTCCCATCGAGGAATCGTCTCCGTCCTCGACGGCGGTGCGCATGTCACGGGAAACGGCATGGTGCATTTCCTCGCGATGGAACGCGTGCCCGGTCCGGATCTCCTCACGCACGTCCGAGACGAACGTCTCGGCGTTCCGGGCATCGCGGATCTGCTCATCGACGTCGCCGAAGCCGTCGCGGCGGCCCACGATCACGGGATCGTCCATCGCGATCTCAAGCCCGCGAACCTCCTGATCGGCGCCACGGGGCGCCCCAAGATCGTCGACTTCGGACTCGCGATCGCCGAAGGCCCGGCCGCCTCGCCGGGCGAAGAATCCGCGACGACCTTCGTCGGCACGATCCCCTACCTCGCCCCCGAAACGGTGCGTCGCGACTTCCTGCAAGTCGGCCCATCCGCCGACATCTACTCCTTCGCCGTCGTGGCCTACGAAGCGCTGGCGGGTGTCCCGCCGTTCCGTATCGAGGGTCTGCACTCTTTTTCCGAACGGCTCCGCATCTGCACGCGTGCCGAACCGATTCCGATCGGCGCCGTGATCCCGGAGCTCGGAGGATCGGAACTCGAAGCTCTTCTCGATCGCTGCCTGTCGAAGGATCCCGAAACTCGTCCGAAAAGCGTACGCATGCTCGTTCCGGTGCTTCGGGCGCTCGCCCATCCGGCTCCGACCTCGGTGGCCGCCCCCGTCGCGTCGACCTCCGCCGTTGCTCCGACGAAGGAAGTTCCGCAAAGCCGCAAGTTCCGGTTCGTATCCGCACTCGCGGGAGGAGTCATTCTCGTCGGCGTCCTCGTCGCGGCCCTCCGTCCCGAGGCCGACGAACCGCAGGAGTCGAGCATTTCGACGAGCGTGATCCTTCAACAGCTCGCGCCTCTCGACAACGAAGGCGTGATGCTCGAGGTGCGCATCGACACGGCTCGTAAAATCGTCGACGCGCTGCGCGCGGAGACCTTCGCTCGCCCGGGTCATTCGGGAAATCTCTCCCTGCTCGCGCGTGCGCTCGAACGTCGAGGTTGCGTCCATCTCGAGCAGGGCGATCTACCCGAGGCGGAGCGCGACTTTCTCGAGACGTTCGCGATTCGCAAGCGTCTTCTCGACGCCGGCTTCAACACCTTGGAGACGAAGGCGGATCTCTCGTCGAGCAAGCTGCATCTCGGAGACGTCGCGCGTCAGCGCGGACAGTTGCAGGTCGCCGAAGAGCGTTGGGTGATGGCCCAAACACGTCTCGAGGAGGTCTTGGCGAAAGACCCGAAGCATCCCGGGGCGCGTGTGCTCTATTCCGAAGTTCTCGATCGGATGGCCTGGGTCGAAAGGGCCCTCGGCCACGACTCGCACGAATTGGCCATCTTGAACACGCGCATCGCGACTCTCCTGCCGCTCGCCGACGAAGCACCGAACGAAGTCCGTTGGATGCGCGCCTTGACCTACGCCTACCGCGAACTCGCGCTCTTGCGTGAATGTCTCGGTGAAACCGAGGCCGCCGACGACGCGTGGGATTCCGCCGTACGTTGGGCGCGGGCACGCATCGCCCGCCGCCCCGGCGACGCCTTCGCCCTGCACGAGTACGACGAGACGGAGTCGCTGCGCGCGAGCCGCACCCACGAACCGAGCGCCTTGTCGCTCGAAAACACTTTCGGGGCGATCATCGGGCGTAATCGCGCCGTCTCCATGGCGACGACCCTCCATGTGTGCCCCGACGTTCCCGAAGGCGAACGCCCGACCACCCTGCTTCAATCCGCGGAAGCGTCGCTCAAGGAAGTCGTGGCGGCGGCCTTGCGCGATCCCGCCAATCCGCGGTTGCTCGAACACGTGGTCGACGCGGAGTCGACGGTGTTTCTCCTCAAGTTCGACGGCGAAGACGCACGTCTCGACGCGAAGCTCGCCCGCATCATCGGCCTTTGGAACAAGCTCTGCCACGAAGTCCCGGAGAGCGCCGAATACAAGTTCCGTCGCGCGGAGTTCCTCCTCGCGGCCGCATCGCCGATGACGGAATCGGGATTGTCGGAACGTGCCCGTTCGATCCGCGCCCGCGGTCGCACGGAGATGATCGCGTTGGTCGAAGCCGGCCTGTGGCCGACGCCGGCCATCGTCCTCGCCCACGATTGCCTCGCCGACCCCGATTTGTCGGCCGAGGATCGGCAGGAAGTCAAAGAGGCGTTGATCGCGGCACGCCGTCACTTCCCCACCGATACGCGCCTTCGCGAACTTGCCTCGGCGCTCGATCGCTGACGCCGTCGCGTCACGTCGACGAGAGAACGAACACCCTCAGCACTTCGGCGACGGACCATGCCTGCGCGGGACATCCTCCGGGTGTGTGAGCATCGTCGCCGTCGAACACTTCGGGCAGCGATCCATGGTCGACGACGAAGCGAAGCGATCCTTCGAGGGCGTCGAGGATGGTCGCACGGGAACGCGCACTATTTCCCCGAACGCGAAGAACGGCGTCCGCCCATGGGCCGAGCAACCACGGCCATACGGTTCCCTGATGATAGGCGCGATCACGGGAAGACTGGTCGCCGGCGTAACGTCCCCGATAGGAGGGGTGCGTCGGCGACAACGTGCGCAATCCGGTGGCGACCCGAAGATCGACGTCGACGCGCGCCAGATTGCGCTCCGCCTCGTCGCGCGTGAACGGATGGTGCGACGAGCCGAGGGCGAACAACAGGTTGGGACGGAAGGCGTCGCCGTCGTCGCCGTCCTCGGGATCCACGACGTCGCGAAGGTAGCCGGAGACCGGATCGAGGAATCGATGCCGCATCGCCGACGCCGTCGCGGTCGCGCGCGAACGCAACCCGGCGCCGAGATCGTCGTCGCCGAGCAGTTCCGCCACCACGACTCCGGTATGAAGCGCGTCGAGCCACAACGCGTTGAGTTCGATCGGCTTTCCGCGCCGCGGCGTCACCGGGACACCGGCGTCGACGGCATCCATCCACGTCAGGGCGAGACCCGGAGCACCCGCTCGGAGAAGGCCGTCGGCGTCCACACCGATGCCGTGATCCGTTCCGGCCACGTGTCGTTCGATGATTTCGAACAGCGGCGCGCGGAATTTCCTCGCAAGCGCTTCCCGCGCACGCGATTTTTCGAGCAAACGATCGAGGGCGCGAACCCAGAGGAGCGACGCGTCCGCCGTATTCGTTTCGACCGCATGGTGGTCGCCGAGACGATTCGGGAGAAGGCCGCGACGCATGCGTGAGGCCCACGCGTCGAGCATGTCCGCGGCGACGCCCGTGCGACCCGTGGCGATGAGAAGTCCGGGGATGGCGAGCATCGTGTCGCGTCCCCATTCCTCGAACCACGGATACCCCGCGATGATCCCCGGCCGCCCGTCGCAACCAACGACGAGGAACGACTCGGCGGCGGCGAGCAAGGCGCGTTGGGCGTCGCGGCCTACGACCGTTCGAGGCGACAGTCGCGCGGCGGGCCATGCGGGAGCCGACGGTACCGGTTCATCCTCGGCCGTCATGCGCATGCTGACCGGTTCCCCCGATACGAGCGGTAGTTCGAATCGGCAGGGGGCATGCAGATCTTCGATCGCGTCGTAACCGCGATCCTGCTCGACGGGGTACAGCGTGTCGCGGTACCACCAAGCGTGATCGTCGACGACGACGCCGTCGACCGAGACCAAAGTGGCCGGGTCGCCCGCACGCGGACGCCAACGCACCGCCGACTCGCCGACCCGTTCGACGACGGGATCGAAGTCGGCACTCCGCGCGACCGCGTGATGGGAACGTCGGGTCAGCAACGGGCGAACACGGATCGCCGCGCCGTCGCCTTCGACGATTTCCCAAGTCACGCGGACGCCCTCGCCTTGCCGCGACAGATGCAAGGACTTCACGATGCGTCGTCCGGCGACGGCATAGGTCCATGTCGGAACGGGGCGCGCCGTAAAGGCGACCTGGTGGCGGAACCCCTCGGGGTGAAGGACACCGGGTTCGTAGCAGGAGGTGTCGAGCGGGATCTCTTCACCGTCGACGACCAACGTGTCTTCAACCCGGGCGACGAGCAGGAGGCGACCGACCGGTGCGGGGCGGGCGACCACCAACAGCCCGTGATACTTGCGCGTCGCGAGACCCGCATGGGTCCCGTGGGCGTAACCGCCCCGGCCGTCGGCGACGACCCATTCCCGGCCGGTGAAGGCGAGAAGCCTGCGGCCATCACCGAGACGAAGCGGAGACATGAAACGTTCTCCCCGGTGGCCCTGCGCCAAGGGTGCGTCGCAAGCTGAACGAATTGAACGACTTACGAACGCACCGGGCCTGCCGGGGAGACAACCCGGAAGCCTACCCGAAGAAAACCTTTCCCGCGAGTCAAGTCTGCGACGGCACGAGGTCGATACCCCCGGGAGAAGAGGGATCCGGTTCGCCGGCTCCCGAGAGAATCCCATGAAGCTCTTCCCCATCGCTCGACCGCTCGTCCTCGCCACCGTTCTGATCGCGTCGTTCGCCTCCGCGCAGGAGACGAAGACGCCGCCCTCGTGCGACGAGATCGTCGCACTTCATCAGGCGGGTGTCTCGTCCGAAGACCTCCTCGGCATCCTCGCGACGCAAGGCGTTCCGACGCTCGCCG
Organism: uncultured Planctomycetota bacterium; assembly: GCA_903916245.1. GTDB lineage: Bacteria > Planctomycetota > CAIWVZ01 > CAIWVZ01. The sequence continues at coordinate 18,456 of CAIWVZ010000370.1, forward strand.
CGGCCGACATCACCCGCCTCGAGAAGGCGGGGGTGAACGAAGCCGTCGTCAAGAAACTCAAGTCCGCCATGCCGACGGCGACGTCGCGCGTCATCGGCATCGAAGACGTGAAACTCCTCGCCTCGTCGGGCGTCCCGGAATCCCAGATCTTGGCGCTCGTCGAGAGCGCCGTCGTGAACGCGCCGCCGACCGCCGAACAAGTCCTCGACCTCGTGCGCGCGGGCGTTCCCGCCTCGGTGATCAAGGCGTTGCGCGCGAAGGCAATCGCTCCGTCGACGATCGCACCGCCCGCCACGGCGCCGACGCTCGAAGACCTTCCGCGGCTCGTCCGCGAAGGCGTCGGCTCCGACGTCGTCATCAAGCGCATCCGCGAATCGGACGCGCGTTTCGACGTCAACGTCGATCAACTCGTCGTCCTGACGCGCCAAGGCGTTTCGGGCGACGTGCTCAAGGAAGTCTGGGCTCGCCGCCGCGCGACGACGACGTCCGGCAACGACGCCGGGACGACGCCCGCGGGCGCGACGTCGACCACGAACCTCCCGTCGGCTCCGGAATCTCGCCCGGTGGCGACGTTCTCCCTCCACAAGGAATCGGCCGGTGGCTTCAGCGTACTCGCACCGGGCGACTTCGCCGCGCGCCGCGAAGCCCGCGGCGCCAACGCTCTCGTAACGTTCACCAAAGGCGAACCCGACGCGACCGGCCTCGCCGATGCCGAGATCTCCGTCTTCCGCTACCGCTCGACGGCACCCGACCGGCTCGTCGAAACGAACCTCACGCCGATCGCCAACGATTTCCTCAACCGCCTGCGCGCGTCGTACGCATCTCGCAAGTTGACGGCCGTCTTCGGGGATCCGCGTCCGACGCGCCTCGCGGGCCGTCCCGCGATCGTCTGTCGCGCGTCGACCTCCGCCGCCGACGGCACCGTCCACTCCGGTGAAATCGCCGTGACGTGGTCCGGCGACCAGATCTTCGTGATCTCGACGGCGGCTCGCACCGATCAACCCGAGAACGTCGTTTCCGGACTCGCGACCTGCCTGAGATCCTTCGCGGTCGATGCCGGAGGCGACCGTCCCGCGCCTGCGAAGGACGACGCCGAAACGGTCGCCGCCCTCGCGGAAACGTGGCGCACCGCGGTCACCTCGCGTAACGCGGCCCTCTACGACGCGCTCTGCGGCGACGTCACCGACGCGGTCGCGCACCGTACCGCGTTCACGACGCTCTGCGACCGCATCTGCCACCCGGATCGTCGTCTCGTCATGGAACCGGCGACCTCGAACGACGGCGTCTGGACCGTGCCTTGCCGCATCCTCGGCGGAAGCCAACCCGAGGCGGTCACCCTGCGCTTCGCGAAGCGTGACGGGAAGTTCGTCCTCGCGACTCCGTGAGACGCGCCGGCCTCGAAACGACGACGCCCCGGACCGAAATCCGGGGCGCGACGTTTTCCGGGAACCTTCGGATCAGAATCCCGTGAGCTGCCCGGCCTTCTTGTAGAGAAGATTCGCGAAGTAGAAGCCGAGGGCGGCGGTCACGAAGACCATGACGAGCGGCGAGTTGTTGCCGAGGGCGCCGATCGCCGCGTTGTAGAAGCCGTCGGAGTGCTGCGCGAACATGAACATGAGCAGCGGTACGGACATGTAGGTGTTGTGACGCGAGCGCGCACCCGCGAGGGCGACGTCGGCCTGATCGGGCGCGTTGCCTTCCTTGATCGCGGTGATGATGCGGCGCTGCGCGGGCCAGATGCGCATCCACACGTTCATCATCATGGTGATGCCGAACGCCATACCCGCGTGGATCCAAAGCGCGCGACCGCCGAGCTTCGCGACGAAGTGACAGAGGGCCATGTAGCCCGCGAACAGCACGAGGTTCACCGCGAGCGAGGGCATCGACATCGGTCCACCGCCCACCTTCTTCGCGACGATGTCGTAGAGGAAGTAGATGAACAGCGGGAACAGGAACACGCCCATGGCCATCCCGGTCGCATCCGGACCGAGATTCGCCCGATTCATGTGGTAGTTGAAGCCGACGAGCAGGATGCCCGTGACGAAGGTCCACATGGCGCCCCAACGGAACCAGAACAGCGCGCGGGGACGATTCTCCGGGATGACCGACTTCTTCATGTCGGCGGCCAACTTGCCTTCGAATCCCGCCTGCACGAAGTTGAAGTAGTAGAGGTGGCCGATCCAAAGGATGCCGAACAGGAGGTGCATCCAACGCGACAGGTTCTCGACGAGGCTCATCGGTATCTCCCAACGCTCGATTCCGGATCTGGGGATGAGCTGCGCCGCATGGACATCCCACACCCCGGTCACGGTCGTGCGGGGGCGATCATACGCACGAAAGCCCGTCCGCTCTACGCCCCCCCGAAGAAGCCCGCTCGCGCCGCCGAGGCTCAGGACGCCTTGCGGAACACACCGAGCCCCGTCGGAACGGCACGCATCGTGGTGCCCCCGAGCGGTCGGTTGATCAGCGCGCCGTTCAGAATGAAGGTCGACGAACCGCCGCCGTCGCAATTCAGGGCGTCGGTGCAGCCGAGTTCCTTCATGAAGTCGGCGAGTTCGGCGAGGGTCATCCCCACGCTCCCCGGGTGACGCCCGTCGACCACCACCCAGAGCATCTTCCCGGTGCGGGTATCGATACCGAGCGCCGTCCGGGGATGCCGAACGTCTTTCCCCTCGAACATCCGTTCTTCGTCGCGGGTCGCGGTCGCTTTCCCGTCGCGCAGAAGCATCGGCCCCGCCCCGACGGCCTCCTTCACCCGGCCGATCTTCTTCGCGCCGGAAACGTCCGAAGGCTTCGGTCCGTCCGCGTTCCACGGCGGCGCTTTTCCGTCGAGCGGCTGCGGCAGGGACCAACGATCGTCACCCTGCTGGGCGACCCAACCGATCCGCATCTTGCCGGACTCTTCGATCCACAACGCCGAACGCGACACCGCGACCGGTTTCTTTCCGCGGACGACCGAGAGGAGGGGCTTCGCCCGCTCGACGCCGCGCTCGACTTCCCAGCCGAGCACGGGCGTGGGGATCGTCTCCATATCGAAGAAATGCGTATTGACCGCGATCAACGCGTCCGCGGCACGCGCCGACGAGCGCAGAGTTTCCTTGCCCTTCGCATCCTTGCTGTGGAAGGAACGGACTTCCAATCCCTTCGCGGAGAGATCGAGCCATGCGACGACGGCTTCGTTCGGGCCCGGCAGCGTCTTCTGCGCCACCTCGAGGCCGTCGGCGCCCGTGGGCAAGCGTCGCCATTCCGTCGTCGTCGGACGCGTCGCCGCGCCGCGGGACGTCGCGACATCCTGCGCCGCTACGAACGGAGCGGCGACGAGGATCGCGAGACACGCAACGAGGCGGACGAGATGGAGACGAAGGCAACGCATGAGCAACCCTTTCAAAAAGACGCTCAGTCCTTCGGCGCGGTGAACGCGGGGACGACGACGTCGGTCGTCGCGCCCGCGACGACCTTCACCGGGATTTCCTTCGTGCCGAAGGTCTGCGTCCACACGGAGACGACGTAGTCGCCTTCCGGCAACGAAGGCGTCCCGCCCGCGCGACCGATTTCAAAGCGTCCGTCGGCCGTCGTCACCGCGAAGTGCGGGTGCGGCACCACATGGACGTACGCGTCCATCCACGGATGCACGTCGCATGCGAAGCGCATGGCGGATTCGGGCTTGCCGAAACGCTTCGTTTCGGAAGCCCCCGCGCTGCCGAGCGTGACGTTGAACGGGCGGTTCGCCGTCGCCTTCGCGTACGAGACGTTGTGCGCGACGGGATCGGAATTGCGCAACGTCACGTCCTGCCACGTCATCACGCCGACCACATGGGGGGTGAAGACGCATCCCTTTTGATCGACGACGACGGGCGCGTCGGGCCACGCGAAGGTGCGTCCTTCGAGCCCCTTCGAGATCCAGACGAACGCGTCCTTCAGCGTGTGTCCCGTTCCGGAAGGATCGGGTGTCGCGACGCAGCGTTCGTCGAGGACCTCCGCGCCGATGACCGCTTCCGCTTCGCGGCGACACGTCGCGTCGCTCATCGACACCACGCGCCGCTTCGGCGGCGTCCCTTCGAGACGAATCACGCCGCGCAGCGATCCGCAACGCGCCGTGTCGACCGGAGTCGACATGGGCTTCTGCGGCGGCTTCTCGTCGCCGCAGGCCGCGAGAACCACCGTGAGAACGATCGGAAAGATTCGCAGGAATCGCATGGGCGGATGCTAGCGCGTTCCCGCGTTCGTCGAATCGTCGGCGGCGCTCCTCGGGAAAAGGTCGTCGATCGCCTCGACGACCCGCGGCATCCATCCGGCCGCGAGCCCGGAAGGCGTCGCCTCGACGAATCCAAGATGACTCCCGTGCGCGGAGATCCGCAGGTCGACCGACGGATGCGCACGCCACATCTCCCGCAGAACGTCGACCGGCACGATCGGATCGTCGGCGGCCCCGAAAACGAGCGTCGGCGTTCCGATGTCTCCGACGACGCGGTGCGCCGATGCGCCTTCGTAGTAGGCGTCGGGCGACGCGTAACCCGCCGCGGGCGCCGCGAAGTCCGCGTCGTACCGCCTCACCGTGCGATGCCGCCACCTGTCGTGCGGCCGCACGCCCGACGCCGGCGCGACGGCGCGCACGCGCTCTCCCAAGGCCGCCGCGAACTTCGCGTCGTAGAGCGCGCACGGCCACCCGGCGAGAGCTCGCGCCGACGCGGGAAGATGGGCCGCCGGACACACGACCACCGCCGCGTCGAACCTCGACGCGGCGTCATGCCCACGCATCGCCAAGTGGCGGAGCGCGAGATTCGCGCCGAGCGACAGCGCGAGCATCACGCGCGGACGCGCCGCCGTCCACGGGTGACGTACGGCCGCGTCGATCTCGTCGAGGTCCGCCGCGTGATAGAGCCGAGGTTGCGGCGTGCTGCCGCCGGCGCCCCGAAGTCCGACCGCGACCGCATCGAGCCCGGCCACGTTCAACACGCGCGCACCTTCCGCGATGCGGCCCGCGCGCGCATCCCCGCCGAGCCCGTGCACCACCACCACAACCCCCCGCGACGGCCCGACGGCCCGACGCCGAACGAGACGACACGTCCCGCCCGACGGGAGGGCCAACTCGGTCTCCTCGGACGGCGTCGGTGCGTAGGTCGCATTCAGACGCTCCGTCATCAGGATCTGGCGATGGGGCCCGGCCAGCCACCAAGGCGGTGCATAGTCGGGGGTCGGTCGGAACGGGGACGTCACCCCTCGATTATCCGTCTCCGTCGCGCCCACCGAACCACCGTCCCGTCGGTGAGCCGGACGGCGGGCACGGAAAATGGCTTGTTTCGTCGGGATTCCGGCGGCGCCGAGCGGCGGAATCCGCATTTCCCCGGCGAAAACTGGGCGCGCTCGGGGTGAGAAATGGGAAATTCGCACGAATCTTGCGCGTCGTAGTGGAACCCGCCCTTCGAAACCTGTAACGTAAGTCCTGTTCCGTTCGACCGTAGGTGCGTCAGGTCCGCTTTCGCGTCCTGGTTCATTAGGTTCGAGAGGAGCGATTTTCCCGGATCGTGCGTCGGGGTTCCCCGGGGCGGCACCGCGTGGTGCTTCCCATCGTTGTGAGCCGGGATGTCCTCAAGGTGTGAAGCGCGCCAAGGTGGCGCAATAGCATGTCCAAGAAGCTCTTTGTTGGTGGGCTGGCGTGGGCGACCTCTTCGGAAGGTCTCCGCGCGGCTTTTGAAAAGTTCGGTGAAATCACGGACGCGATCGTCCTCACGGACCGCGAAACGGGTCGTTCGCGCGGCTTCGGCTTCGTGACGTTCAAGGAAGATTCCGCTGCCGATCAGGCGATGGCCGAGATGAACGGCCAGCAGATCGACGGCCGCGCGATCAAGGTTGACAGCGCGACCTCGCCCGCCAAGGGTGGCGGCGGCTTCGGTGGTGGTGGTGGCGGCGGCTACGGCGGTGGCGGCGGCGGCTACGGTGGCGGCGGCGGTGGTTACGGCGGCGGTGGCGGCGGTGGCCGTCGCGGCGGCAGCTACTGATCACGCATTCGATCA
>CAIWVZ010000371.1 GCA_903916245.1 uncultured Planctomycetota bacterium
CCGACGGACCAAGTCGTGAAGGTGCGTCTGACGCACGAAGGTCGCGTCATCGAACTCGTGAAGGACGCTCCCGCGTCGATGCCCGCGTCCGCGCCGGCCGAGACGCCCCCGACCACGTGGACCGTGAAGGAAGGCGGCGACGGCCACGCGGTCGACCCGACGAAGGTCGAAGCGTGGATCCGCGGACTCGGCCAGCTCACGATGTCCGATCCCGTCTCGAAGACCCGCAAACCCGAGCACGGCTTCGAAAAGCCGACCGCCACGGCGACGCTCGTCACCGCCGACGGCAAGGAAACCGTTATTCTGATCGGTGCGGAACGGAAGCCGCAGGGCGACTACCATGCGACGGCCACCGGTCGCGATTACATCGTGACGCTGCGGTCGTGGACCGTGAACGACAACTTCAAGAAGAAGTTCGAAGACCTCGAACCCACCTCCGACGGCGGGGGCCACGAAGGCCACAACCACAAGGATTGACCCGATGCGCCGACTCGTCGCCCTGATGCTCCTTCTCCTTTCGGGATGCGTGACCACGGGCGACGGCGGCGCCGATCCGACGACGGGACTCGGACGTTGGGCGTCCGACCCGACGTTTCTGACCAACCCGACCGTCGTATCGGTCGAATGGCTCGACGCGCAGCGCGGTCGCCTCGTCGTCTTCGACACGCGGCCTTCGGCGGAGGCCTACGCCGAGGGAGCGATTCCCGGCGCGCTGCACCTCCCGACGTCGCGCCTGCGTCGAACGCTTCCGGACGGCACGTCGCGCATCCTGCCTCCGGAGGAGTTGGTGGCGCTGTTCTCCGACTTGGGTGTCGGCGACGGCGTCGGGGTCGTCGCGTACGGGGACGATCGTCTTCAGGACGCCTGCCACGTCGTCGTCGCCCTCCTCACGATCGGGCATCCGATGGCCGCCGTGCTCGAAGGCGGACTCACGGCATGGCGCGAATCGGGCCGCCCGTTGATCGCCGACGTGCTCACCCCGACGCCGAAGTTTCTGAGCCTCGCTCCGTCGCTCGTCCGGACCGCTTCCACCGAAGAAGTCGCTCTCGGGGCGATGCCCATCGTCGACGGCCGTCCGGAAGATCAGTTCCTCGGCGCGGCGAAGCCGGGAGAACCCGCGGGACGCATCCCGGGATCGTGTTCGCGTCCGCTCGCGGACGACCTCGTGAAGGACGCCGGCGGGCTTTGGTGGAAGTCGCGTGCCGAACTCGAAGCGGCGTACGCGGCCCTCGACGTCCGCGACGCGGCGATCGCCACGTGCAAAGGCGGCGTCCAAGCGACGCAGACATGGTTCACCCTGTCGGTGTTGCTCGGTCGCCGCGACGTCCGCTGGTACGACGGTTCGTTCCTCGCGTGGGCCGCGGACCCTTCGCGACCGCGTGAAACGGGGCCCGCGTCGCGCCCGGTCCCGCCCCCCGAGCCGCCCGCGAATCCCCCGATCATCGACCGCCCGACGCCGCCGACTCCCCCCGCACCCCCGACACCCGTCGAACCGACGCCTCCGGCACCCGCGCAGCGCGGCAGCTACGCGACGGACCCCGAACGCCTCGAAAACCCGACGGTCGTGTCGACCGGCTACGTCGCGGGCGGAGCCCGGGGCGCCGTGATCTTGGACACGCGCCCGCGCGCCGACTATCTGAAAGGTCACGTCGCCGGAGCGCGCCACCTCGACCCGGCGGCGTCGCTCACGACGACCCGCGGTTCGTCGGCACGTCTTCTGTTGTCGCCGCGCGCGTTGGCGGTCGTTTTCGGCCAACTCGGCATCGACGAAGAGACGCCGGTGGTCTGCTGCGGAGACGCGCTCGACACCGCCTGTTTCGCCGCGGCCGCCCTGCAAGCCGCGGGACATCGTCGCGTCGCGGTGATGGAAGGCGGACTCGACGCGTGGCGCGCCGAAAAGCGCCCACTCACCCAATCCATGCCGCGCGTGGAACCGACCGTCTACAAGGTGCGGACGCCGACGCCGCGCCCGACGGCGGATCTCGCCGACGTGGCGGGCCTCGTCGACGCGAAATCGCGCGGCCTCGTCGACGTGCGCGACGCGGACGCCTTCGCGGGCGACGCGGCCGTTCCGGGAACGGGACGCCTGCCCCGCGCACGCCACCTTCCCGCGGCACGTTTCATCACGCTCGATGCGGGAATGTGGTGGCTGCCGAAGGAAAATCTTCTTCGCGACGTCGAGTTGGCCGAATTCGCTCTTTCGGACACGGCCGTGCTCTACGGTCGCCACCCGCGCGAAGCCGCCTTCGCGTGGTTCACGCTTACGGTTTTGGGTGGTTCCGCGTCGATGCGTTGGTACGACGGAGGCTTCGCGGAATGGTCGCAAGACCCGCGACGTCCTCTCGAATCGGGCCCGTCGCGCTGAGCCTCTTTTGGGGGTTCGGCCTTGACGGATCCCCTCCGTCGTGGCCATAACGCAGACAACGCATGCCGGGGGAAGCCCCGTCGGCGGTCAAGGACCCCATGCCGAAAACGCTGGTCGTTACCGAAAAGAAATCCGTGGCGGAGGACTTCGCCAAGGTGAACAAGGTCCCCAAGAAGGGGGACATGTCCTTCGAAAGCGACCGTTTCGTCATCGCGTGGGCCTCGGGCCACCTTCTCGAACTCAAGAGCCCGGACGCCTACGACAAGAAGTTCAAGCGCTGGGCCTTGGGCGACCTCCCGATCGTCCCGGAACGCTTCGAGCACCAACCCCGCGGCGACGACAAGAAGTCGGCGGATCTCCTCAAGAACCTCGTCAAGCAGATCAACCGCGAAGACGTCGAACGCGTCGTGAACGCCTGCGACGCCGGGCGCGAAGGCGAACTCATCTTCAACCTCATCCTCGACCACTCGGGGATGAAGGGCAAGAAGCCCGTCGTCCGGATGTGGCTGCAGTCGATGACCGCCCGCGCGATCGACGCCGCCTTCGAAGAGTTGAAGGTGTTCGACGGAGCCGCGTCGGGCAAAAAGGCCACGATCCGTTCCGCGGGCGACTTCCGCGATCTCGCCGATGCGGCCTACGCCCGCGACGAAGCCGACTGGCTCATCGGGATGAACGGCACGCGCGCGTTCACGAAGGGATTCATGGGCCGGGCCAAGCAGATCATGGCCGTCGGTCGCGTGAAGACGCCCACGTTGGCGTTCCTCGTCGACCGCGAACGTGAAATCGACGCCTTCGTCCCCGTCCCCTACCACCAGATCGACGCGGTCTTCCGGCAGGGCGACGCGACGTGGGAAGGTCGTTGGTCGGGCCCGGACGCCGACGGCCGCAAGACCGATCGCTTCCTCGACCGCGCGATCGCCGAACGCATCCACGCCGCCGTCTCGGCGGGCAAGGGCACGGTGGTCGACACCGAATCCCGCAAGAAGGAAGAACCGCCGCTCCTCTACGACCTGACGTCGTTGCAGCGCGCGGCGTCCGCTCAGTTCGGCTACACCCTCGACCGCACGCTGTCGTTGGTGCAGACCCTCTACGAACAGAAGAAGGCGGTCACCTACCCGCGTACGTCGAGCCGATTCCTGCCGACCGATTACAAGCGCGAAATCACTCCGCTCCTGCTTGCGTTGCGCCAAGGCCCCCTCGGACACGCGGCCGCGCAGGTCCCGCCCGACGCGCGTCCCGAAATCTGGCCTCGCGTGTTCAACGACGCGAAGGTCTCGGATCACTTCGCGCTCATCCCCACCGGTGAAAACCCCGGGAACATGCGCGACGACGAAGCCCGTATCTACGAGATGATCACGCGGCGCTTCCTCGCCGCGTTCATGCCCTCGGCGGAATGGCTCCACGTCTCGCGTGAAACGAATGTCGGCGGAGAAGCCTTCTTCACGAAGGGCCGCCGCTTGTCGGTCTCGGGTTGGCGCGCGGTCGAGCCGGCCACCGAAGACGCGCCGCTCCCCGCCATCGACTCGTCGAAGCCGTGCGACGTGACGTCGGCGACGATTCTCGACAAGGAAACGCAGGCCCCGGGCCGCTACACCGACGGTTCGTTGGTGAAGGCGATGGAAACCGCGGGTCGCGACACCGTCCCCGGCGCGGCGGTCGAAGGCCGCAACGCCCTCGACGAAGAAGCGCTCGAAGAGTTGAAGGAGCGCGGGCTCGGAACACCGGCGACGCGCGCCGCGATCGTCAAGGACCTCATTCAAAAGGGCTTGGCACGCCGACAAGGGCGGTCGATCCTTCCGACGCCGCTCGGCTGCACGCTCGTGCGCGTCGTTCGCAACCTCGGTCTCGACGGCCTCGCGAAGCCGGAGATGACGGGCGAATGGGAATACCGCCTCGCGCTCATGGCGCAGGGCAAGTACGACCGCGAACAGTTCACGCAGGACATGTCCGCGCAGGTGCGCGACATCATCGAAGCGATCCGCTCCGAAAAGGGCGGCAACGATGCCGTCTTCGTCCGCGACCACGGAACTCCGACGCTCCTTTGCCCGCTCTGCGGCAAGCCGCTTCTCGAGAAGACCTTCTCGTACATGTGCGACGAGAAGAAGGAAGGGTGCGGGTTCAACCTGTCGAAGGATCAGAACGGCAAGTACCTGTTCCCCGAAACCGCTCGTCGCCTCTTGGACCGTAAGCGCATCGGCCCGATGTCGGGGTTCGACCGCACGTCGGCCGCGGGATGGCTGAATCTCGAAGCGGACGGTTCGGTGCGCGTCGAACTCGACGCGAAGTCCGACGAGGAAGAGACGCCGGGTGAAGAAGGCGGGTTCGCCCGCGAGGTCGTCCCGGAAGGTCTCGTCATCGGGACGTGCCCGAAGCCGGGCTGCGGCGGCACGGTGCGCCGTGAAGGCTCCGGCTACAAGTGCGAGAAGAACATCGCACGCGCGAAGGACAAGACGTGCGACTTCCGCCTCGCGGAGCGCATCAAGTACCGCTACCTCCCTCTCGCCGAGGTGAAGAAGATGATCGCCGGGCAGAAGACCGAACCGTTGTTCGGCTTCGTCTCGATGCGCGGGAAGAAGTTCCGCGCGATGCTCTACTACGAGAACGGCGACCTGAAGTGGGAGTTCCCGCCGCGTCCCGAACGCCCGGCGCGCGCCGCGAAGGGCAAGAAGGCCGCCGAAGACGGAGCCGAAGGGGCCGCCGCCGAGGGGGCCGCGAAGAAACCCGCGCGTCGGACACGCGCGAAGAAGGGAGCCGCCGCCGAATCGACGGAGGCTCCTCCCGCGGCTCCCGAAGCCCCTCCCGCCTCGTGACCCCGATCCCCTGTCAGCTCTGCAACGCGTTCTACCCCGCCACGCAATGGACGTGGTGGGTGTGCAACACGTGCGGCTACCGCGTCTGCCCTCCGTGTCTCGGAAGGCAAAAGGGACCGTACGGCTCGGGCCACAAGTGCGGCCGTTGTCCCCACGGCCGCATGGCGTCGAGCCGCTGAAGACCTAGCGACGCGCGGGCATCGCGTCGAACAGGGCGCGGATGCGGCGGTACTCGTCGGACCACGCCGCCGGATCGCGGAAGCCGTGGTTCTCGAGCGGATAGAGCATGACTTCGAAGGTCGTTTTGCGGAGTTCGATCAGGCGCTGCACGAGTCGGATCGAATCCTGCGCCAACACGTTGTCGTCGACGAGGCCGTGGCAGATGAGCAGCCGATCGGAAAGTCCGTCCGCCCACCAGATGGGCGACGCTTTCCGCCACGCGTCTTCGTGATCGATCGGATCGTCGAGAAGGTTCGCGGTGTACCCCTCGTTGTAATGGTGCCAATCGGTCACGGGTCGCAACGCGGCGCCCGCGGCGAACACCCCGGGGTGTCGGAACAACGCCATGAGGGTGAGGAACCCGCCGTAGGAACCGCCGTAGATGCCGATGCGGCCCGCGTCGCATCCTTCGACGGCGACGAGATGGCGGGCCGCCGCGACCGCGTCGAGCGTATCCGCGTCGCCGATCCGATTCTTGTGGGCGGCGCGGAAGTCGCGGCCGTATCCGGCGGATCCGCGATAGTCGATGTCGAGAACGGTGTAGCCCGCCTCCGCGAGCAATTGATGGAAGCCGTACTCGCGGGAGTAACGACTCCATCCTCGATGCACGTTCTGCAGGTAGCCCGCACCGTGAACGAACACGACTCCCGGTCCGTCGCGGGTCCCGTCGCGAGGACGGTAGAGACGCGCGGGCACGCGGGTGTCCCCTTCCGATGCGACGTCGACGAACGCGGGCTCCGGCCAGGCGACCGACTTGAACGCCGTAGACGGCGAGTCGGTCACACGGATCGGCGCGGCCCGACCGGCGTCGCCGCGGATTTCGAGTTCGTGAGGCCGCGTCGTCGACGATGCGACCGTCAAGACGACGTCGCCGCGCGGAGACGGGGCATGGGTGTACCACCCGCCTCCCGACGTGAGTGTTTCGACCGTGCCCCGCACGATGTCGATGCGCACGAGATCCCGCTCCGCGGGGCCGCGCACGCTCGCCGAGGCGATCGCCCACGTTCCGTCGGGTGAGAACCACGGGTCATGGACTTCGTAGCGCCCCGCCGCGAGCACCCGCGTCGTGCCCAAGGCGGCGTCCAACACGTGCAGGTTGCGGAACCCTCCCGATTCGGAGATGAACGCGTAGGACTCGGACAGGCCGAGCCAGGCGCCGTCGGCTTCGTCCCAAAGCACCCACGCGGGGTCTTTTCGCTCGAAGACGGGCGTCGCTCGGCCGTCATCCGCGTCGACGAGGAACAACGTTATCGACTCGCGGTCGCGGGTGGCTCCCCGGAGGAGCAGGCGTCCACCACCGTTCGACCACGCGACTTCGACGGGACGCACGCCGTCGGGCAACGTCACCGGGATGACGGCACCGGTGTCGAATCGGATCAGGCGGCAGGCGCGCTCCGCGACGGGCTCTCCGGATTTCTCGCGCGTGTCGCGCGTTTCCGTGTAACCCGACTCGGTGACGTAGTCGGGCATTTTCTCGACGCGCGCCGTTCCTTCCGGAGGGCGTTCGACGACGCATATCGCGTGGCCGGCGCGCGGCGACGGCACGACGCGTTCGACCCGCCACCCTTTCGGGACGTCGAACCGCGCCGGACGTCCACCGAGATCGGGAGCGGGGCGCGTCGCCGTCCGGCGCTTCTCGTCGCGCTCGAAGAGAACGCGGAACAACGCCAGTTGCTGGTCGCGCATCTGCGCCGCGAGCCGTTCGCCGCGCGGCAAGTCCTTCTTCGCCGGACGCGACGCGGCGGCGGGCTCGTCGGCCTTTCGAGGCGGTCCCCATTCGAGCAACGTCTCGACGCCGGGGCCGTCGAACGGAATACGCAGCAAGGCGTCGCCGGAAACGACGAGCGCCGCCTTGCCGTCGGACGTGAAGGCACGAGGAACGACACCGCTCGGAAGACGCACTAGCAACGTGCGCGCCGGAGGATCGAACGTTTCGAGATACAGCGTGGTCCCTTCGACGACGAGGCGGCGGGTCCGCGCGGGATCGAGGAGTCCGAACGTCGGCGGGCGCTCGTCGTCGGGAAGACGACGCAACGCGCGCGTGGCGAGGTCGAGTTCCCACGTGCCCCGTTGCTCGAGGGGGCGTTTCCACGAGAACAACGCGCGCTTCCCGTCGTCGGTGACGCGAACGTCCTGCGGCTCGGCACCGAAGTAGTCCTCGCCGTACATGATCAAATCGAGCGAGGGGGTCGCGGTCGGATCGGCGAGTGCCGCCCGGAGGGACGCCTCCAAGGCGAGCGCCTTCACCGGGCGCGTTTCGGCGTACGGCTCCTGCGCGCCGCACCCCCACGCGAGACACGCGACGAAGGCGACGACGCGCAAGACGGACGGGGTCACGTGCGGGCGACTCCGACGCGCGCGGGCATGCCGACGGCGACGAGCGTCGCCGCCATCGCGCCTTCGACGAGGGCGACGGGGACGTGGGCGAGCCAGAACCCGTCCCATCCGATCGCCGCGGGCGACGATCCGGACAGCGCGAGTTGGAGACCGCAAGCCGCGACACCTACAGCCGTCCCCGCCGCCGCGGCGGTGGCGGTGCGCCACAGGCCACCGCCCGATGAGAGGGCTCCCGCGACGAGCACGGGCAGAAGGGCGATATTCAGAAGATTGGCTCCGAGCGCCATGAGACCGCCGTCGCCCCACGACGCCTGAGCCACGACGACGGCGATCATCACCCGCAGCGCGGGCACGACCCCGAACGTCGCCGCGAGCACGCCGCCTCCGAGGAGGTGGGCCGAGCCGCCATACGGCAACGGAACGTCGATCGCCTGCGCACCCAACGTGAAGGCGACGGCCGCGGCGGTGACGCCGGGACTCATTTTCGACGCGCGAAACGCGGGGACGACGGCGGGGAGAGCGAGCGCCGCGGCGGTCGCGGCCACCGCGGGGGTGACGTGGGTATCGAGAAGGTGCATGAAAGTCTCGGCGGGACACCCGTCGGAACGGACGGTCGTCGCGCGACACGTTACCCCGACCGACGCCCGAGGCGAAGAGGCGGGACGGCGTTAGAACGGGGCGTGGACGCCGTCACCGATCCCGTCATCGCCTTTCGCTCGCTTTGGGCGGCCGCCCGCGAGGGCGTTCCCGAAACCGTCGGCGACGCGGTCGCCTTGGCCACTTCCGATGCGACGGGAGCCCCGTCCGTCCGCATCGTGCTGTTGCGCGGCTGCGACGCGTCGGGATTCGTGTTCTTCACGAACACGGAGAGCCGAAAGGGACGCGAAGCCCTCGAAGGCCGCCGTGCGGCGCTCTGTTTCCACTGGCCGCACACGAAGGTGCAGGTGCGCGTCGAAGGTCGCGTGGAGCCGGTGACTCCCGCCGAAGCGGACGCGTACTTCGCGTCGCGCGCGCGGGATTCCCAAGTCGGGGCGTGGGCGAGCGACCAAAGTCGCCCCCTCGCCTCCCGATTCGCCCTGCTTCGGAAGTTCGTCGACTTTCGTCGACGCTTCTCCGGCGGTCCGGTGCCGCGCCCTCCCCACTGGTCGGGGTTCCGCGTCGTGCCGACGTCGGTCGAAATCTGGTTCGACCGCCCCCACCGTCTGCACGACCGTCATCTCTTCGAAAGAACGGACGCGGGATGGCGGCGGACGCTGCTCAATCCCTGATCAGACGAACCGCGGAAGGTGCTCGCGCCAGAACGGCCAATCGTGGCCGAAGACTCCGGGCCAGATTTCTCCGACCGCCGGAACGCCCTTCTCCGAGAAGATCGAAATCAGACGTCGACTTTCGTCAACCAAAGAATCGTGCTCGCCGGTGGCGATCACCCATTCGACGCGGGAGAGCTTCGCGGTCCACTCCGCGTCCATGTTCGGAATGAACGCTTCGGGCGAGTGGTAGTAGCAGAGGTCGTTCCAGAACGGATCGCCGTCGAGCAGGCGATGCACGTCGAAAAGCCCCGAAAACGCGATGCAGCGATCGACGAGATCGGGATGGCGCGCGGCGACGTTCACGGCGTGATAGCCGCCCATCGAAGCGCCGTAGACCGTGAGTTTTCCCGCCGGCGCCATCGCACGCACGAACGGCAGAAACTCGTCGGCGAGGAACGCGTCCCACAGATCGTGCCGACGCAGGCGCTCGGACGCGTGAAGGTCCTTGCGCTGCCAAGAATCGCGGTTGATGCTTTCGACGCAGACGGCCTGGAGCGATCCCGCCGCGATCTTCGGCAAGAGCGCGTCGACGAGACCGCGGTCTTCGTTCTCGAGATGATTGCCTCCCGATGTCGGAAAAAGGACGACGGGGGCGCCGCACGATCCGTACCAGACGTAGGCGACGTCGATGCCGAGATGGCGGGAGTAAAGCGTTCCCACGTGACGCATCGACGGTTCCTCGACGGGAACCGACTCCACGACCGTCTCCGGGACGTCGGCGACGAACGTCGTCTCGCCGAGAGGACCGGCCTCCGCTTCGATCACCGCGGCGTTCGCGGCGACCGCGGCTTCGAGCATGTCGGCGATCGACGCCATGACGGCGTCGCGATCGGGGCCGGCGGAATCGGTCGCGACGCGACGCTTCGCCTTGCGGGGCTTCGGCGCGGACTTGGTCGCCTTAGCAGCGCGGGACGGAGCCCCGACGGTCGGCTTGGCCGAAGCCTTCACCGACTTCGCCGTCGGCTTCACGGCGGGCTTCGTCGGTTTCGGCTTCGCGCCGGCGCTTCGGGCGACCTTTTTCGCGGGACGGGCGGGCTTGGGCGTCGCCTTCACCGACTTGGATTTCGCGGCGGCGGGGGCCTTCGCCTTCGGGGCGACGGGCTTGGACGGCTTCTTCGACGGGCGGCGGCGCGTGGGCATGACGATCTCCGGGTTGATTCTCCCCGGCGCGGGTGACGCCGCAACCGCCGCAGGGCTACGAATCGGCGAGGAATGCACGCCACCGGGCCTCGGCCGCGGGGCCCGCCCGTCGCCACCACGGCAGGTATCCCAAGACCACGGATTTCCATTGCAGGGGAATCGGCTTCCCTTCGATGGACGCCCCGCCCCTGAAACTCCACGATGCGTGCGTGACCCAAAGGGAGTCGAGGGGGACGATCGGGATCGCCATGAAGTGAAAGAACCGCGTGTGGACCGCGCCGAATCCCTCGACCGCGTCCGTTTCGCCGAACCACCAGGTTCCGAAGGCGACGAGCCCCATGGCGGGAGGGTAACCGTTCGCACGGAAGAAGCCCCCTTCCCCTAGAATCCGGGACACCATGCCGCGCATCGTCACGGTCCTTCTCGCCCTCGCCTTCACCCTCGCCGCGCAGGAGGCTCCCCTACGTTGGGTCGACGGGCGTGCCACCCTCCGCACCACCCTCAAGGCGGGTGAGAAGGTGTACGAGTGCAACCTCGTGGTCGACCTCGGGGCACCGGGTGCTCTCGCCCTCCACAAGAACGCGGCGGGAACCCTCCGCTCGGAGACCGCGACGGTGGTCGCGGGGGAATTGACTCTCGACGGCGTCGCGGTCGGACGGGGAGACGACGAATGGCTCGAAGCCTTCACCGCCCGGTGGTCGGAAGAACTCCGTGAAGTCCCGGCGGCGGGTTTCATCGGATTGGACGGATTGCTGACGGATCCGGCACGTCCGATCATCGTGATCGACGGCCCTCGAGGACGCCTCAAGATCACCGACCGTGCCGCATGGCCGGAGCCCGCACCCGCCGGAGCCTCGCCGTTCCGCATCCTGCGCGACGACCAAGGGCTGCGTTTCGTCGCCTCGACGGGTCGCGACGGCGAAGCGTCGCTCGCGGTCGCCATGAAGGAGCGGGAGAACACCGTTCCGCGGAAGATCGACGACGCCGACGGCCAAACCGCGTCGCGCACCTGGCGCCTCGGCACCACCTCCCTCGCCTCGCTGGCGCCTTGGCATCCCGGGGCCGCGGCGCGACTCGGCGCCCAAGTCTTCGCGCAAGGCACGTGGTGGATCGACGTCGAACAGCGCCGCGCCATGCTCCTTCCGACTCCGGGAGCCTCGGTGGCCGGAGACGAAGTCGCCTACGCGGAAGCCCTTTGGAAGGGCGACGACGCACTCCCCGACTTCTTCAAGAAACACAAGGAAAGCCGTTGGACCGAAGCCGCGGCGCAACGCCTCATGATCGACGCGCTGCGCGAGACGCCGCCCGACGCCGGCGCGGCCGCCGACTTCGCGGTGGCTTGGCTCGGCGCGACCCCGGCGGGACGTCGCGCGTCGACGGCCGCGAAACTGCTCGAACGCCTTCCGCCCGTCCCCGAATTCGACCCGTTCCGCGAAGACGTCATCGGACTCACGCTGAAGGACGCCCGCGCCGACCTCGACGGCACGGCCCAGGCGAAGTTGCGCTACGAACGCGCGGAAATCCTGAGATCCCGCGGCGATCTCACGGGCGCTTTCCGGGATCTCCTCTCCGCGTCCTTCGGCATGCCGCACGATGGGCGTC
>CAIWVZ010000372.1 GCA_903916245.1 uncultured Planctomycetota bacterium
GCCGCGACCATCGAGGCGATGGCGCTCGAGAATGCCCTTCCCGAAATCGTCGCCGGAAACGTGCCGCAAGGCGGCGATCGGCCGCGCTCCGGTCCGCGGAAGGTGGCGCCCGAACTCGAAGACGTCCGTCGTTACCTCGATCGGCGCCCGCTTCCGGTTCGGCGTCTGCGTACCGAAGTTCCGTTGCCGTAGGGGAGAAAGGGCGGGGGACGTTAGGATTCCGCCATGGATGTCCTGACGTTGGTGCTGCGCTACGTGTCGTCGCGGCGCGTCTCGTTCTGGGCGATGCTGTTCGTCGCGATCGGTGTGGCCGCGAACACCGTCGTCGTCTCGGTCATGGACGGCTTCCAGGATCGCGTCAAGGCTCACGTCCGTGGAACGGAGTCGGATCTCACGCTCTCGATTCGCGGATACGCCGTGACGCGTCATCTCGCCGAGGTCGAACGCGTGCTCGGCGGGGAGATGGAGAAGGCGGGTGGCGACGTCGTCGCGCTGGCACCGCATCGTCAGGCGCTCGGGATGGTCGCGAACACGCGTGCCGTCGGCGGGTCGAAACAGTTGCCGGTCCGCATCACGGGCATCGACTTCCGACGAGAGGCCGCGGTGATTCCTCTGCGGCGCATGATGACGGAAAACCTGCGTCCGGAACACGCCCATCTGCGGGCCCCCGACGCCGTCCTCGACGATCCGTTCGCCGATCAGGTGGTTCCCGGACTCATGATGGGGACGTCGCTCGCGGACGCGTTGGACCTCCGCATCGGCGACGACGTGCAGGTGGTCAGCGTCACTCTGAAGAACAACGAACAGGGTGAAACCACGTTCGCCTCCTCGAACAAGACGTTCCGACTCGTCGCCTGCTTCGATTCCGGTCGCGAGGATTACGACTCCCTCTACGTCTACATGACGTCGCACGACTTCGGCAACGCCGTCTACGGAGGCGACAAAACCCGGCCGGACTGCAGCACGGTGCAGGCGAAAGTCTCCGACCCTTCGAAAGTTCAGGAGGTGAAGCGTCGTCTCGCGGCCTCCTACCCGACGCTCGAAGTCGTCACGTGGGAAGAGAAGAACCGGACGCTTCTCGGCGCGATCAAGGTCGAGAAGATGATCATCGTGATCATTCTGTTCTTCATCATCGCGGTCGCGGCCGGTTCGATTCTCGGCATTCTCAACATGATGGTTTCCGAGAAGCGGAAGGACATCGGAATCCTCCGCAGCATGGGGATGTCGTCACGACGCGTGACTCTGGTGTTCCTCGGTTGCGGGGCGTTCATCGGTCTCGTCGGTTCCGTGCTCGGGACCGTCTTGGGGCTTCTGATCGCCGCGAACGTGAACGCCATCAAGGACTTTCTCGCGCGCCCGCCCCTCAACATCGAGGTGTTCTCCGCGGAGATCTATCGATTCAAGGACATTCCGACCCGGATGGAGCCCGAATGGATCGGAGGCGTCGCTCTCGGGGCGTTCGTGCTCGCGACCCTCGCGGGCGCGATTTCCGCCGCGGCCGCCGCCCGCTTGGACCCGGTGCGCTGCCTGAAGGATCAATGACGTGAGCACCATCTACGAAGCGCGTGCGGTGACTCGTTCCTTCGAGGTGGCGGGCGAGCGTCTCGACATTCTGAAGGGCGTCGACCTCGCGGTCGAAACCGGTGAACTGCTCGCCGTCATGGGAATGTCGGGTTCCGGAAAGACGACGTTGCTCCACATCCTCGGATTGCTCGATCGACCCACATCGGGTGAAGTGCTCCTCGACGGCGTCGATCTGGCGCGGGCGCCCGACGGGCGTCGCAACGCGGTGCGCGCGTCGGAAATCGCGTTCGTATTCCAGTTTTATTATCTGCTTCCGGAATTCACGGCTCTCGAGAACGTGATGTTCCCCGCGCTGGTGGCGTCCGGAACCGGGTTGACGCATCGCGCCCCCGAAGGACGCGCCGCGCGCGAAGCCCGGGCGCGCGAGTTGCTCGACAGGGTCGGACTTTCGTCACGATTGCGTCACAAGCCGGATCAGTTGTCGGGTGGAGAGCGCCAACGCGTCGCCATCGCACGGGCGCTGATGAATCGTCCACGCATCGTGTTCTGCGACGAACCGACGGGCAATCTCGATCCCAAGACGGCGAGCGGCGTTCACGCGCTGTTTCGGGAACTCAATCGCGACATGGGGCAGACCTTCGTCATCGTGACCCACGACATCCGCATGGCGGACGCCGCCTCGCGCCGCGTGCATCTCGAAGACGGCCGTACCGTCGCCGCTCCCTCGGAGGCGTCGGCGTGAGTTCAGGGGGCCCGGAGGACGTGTTGACCGGGTGGGTGTCGGTTCCGGACGCGGAAACGGGAACGAAGATCGCCGATGCTCTCGTCGCCGATCGGCTCGCCGCTTGTGTGATTCGATTGCCCGGCGTCGCGTCGACGTACGTGTGGAACGGGGAAACGTGTCGGGGCGTCGAGGACGTCTTGGTGATCAAAACGACGCGCGCGCGGTGGGAAGCCGTCATGGCCGCCGTCCGCGCGCTTCATCCTTGGGAGTGTCCGATGATGGTCGCCGTCGCCGTCGAAACGGGATGGCCCGCCTACATCGATTGGGTTCGGGGGTCCGTCCGACCCTCGTGACCGATCGCGGCTCGTCCGCCGCGATGCGACTACTTCTTCTTCTCGATGTGCTTCGTGTGCTTGCGAAGCTTCGGGCAGTACTTCATGAGCTCGAGCTTGGTGCCCTTGAGCTTGCGGCGCACGGTGTAGTTGCGCTCACCCGTTTCGGTGCAGGTGAGGAAGACGATCTCGTAGCTGTCCTTCTTGGCCATGGCTCGTGTCCGATGTGGTCTGGGGAGGCGTCCGAGGAACGGCGCGCCTCCGGGGGAGGGGGATGTTGGCAATCCCCGATCGCGGGTTCAAGGGAGCGCCCGATCCGTCGCCGCAAACGAAGAGGCGCCCGAATCTTGCGACTCGGGCGCCTCTTTTCCGGGATGGAGGATAGGGGAGTTGAACCCCTGACCTCCACAATGCCATTGTGGCGCTCTCCCAACTGAGCTAATCCCCCGGGAAAAC
>CAIWVZ010000373.1 GCA_903916245.1 uncultured Planctomycetota bacterium
CAGCGTGTGCGGGGACACGTCCCGCGTGCCGCGAAGGTGGTCGAGAAAGACGTTGAGGCGTCGCACGGGGCTCATGTTGCCACGCTTTTCCGGCGAAGGTGGATCCCCCCTTCACGCCCGGCGGCGAAAGGCGCAAGATGACCCCATGGAGGCGCGCGTCGGAGAACCGTCGGCCGGTCGGGGACGTCCCCGCATCGAACGCGTCGTCATGCCCATCGACGCGCCTCACGACGCGGCCGTGGTCGACGCGGTGGCCCGCCTTCGCGACGCGCCGGGGTTCGCCGCGCTGACGGGGACCGGGGCGCGTGCCGACGCGCGGTGGTCGATCCTCGCCGCGTGGCCGATCGCCGAGGCCGTCGTCCCGGGCGATGCCCGTCCGGGATCGGTCGACCCGTTCGACGCGTTGCGTCGCCTCGTGCCGCCCGTCGTTCCCGAGGGGGCCGACGACCTTCCGTTCGCGGGCGGCGTGATCGCGCACCTTTCCTACGACCTTCGGATCTTCACCGAGCGGTTGTCCGATCGGCATCCGTCGTCGCCTTCGGCGCCGCTCCTCGTGGCGCGGCTCTTCGGAGCGGCGGTCCTGCTCGACCGCGACCGTCGCGAATGCAGCGTCATCGTCGTGCGCGACTCCGGCGACGCCGACTTCGATCGGAAGGCCGAGGTCGCGTTCCGGCGGTTGTTCGACGCGTGCCGCGCCCCGGTCCCGCCGCGCGCTTCCCTCCCGCCTCCGACCGTTCCCCGATTCCTCATGGGGCGCGACGCCTACCGAGCCGCGTTCGACGCCGTGCGGGCGCACCTCTTCGCGGGGGACGTCTATCAGGTGAACCTGACGCATCCGGTCGAGGGAACCGTCTTCGGGGGAGCCGCGGCCCTTTTCGAACGTCTCGTCGCGAAAAACCCCAGTCCGTTCGGCGGTCTTTTTCATCTCGGCGGCGACGCGTGGATCGTGTCGGGGTCTCCCGAGAGGTTTCTCGAAACGCGCGGACGCGTCGTTCGGACGCGACCGATCAAGGGGACGGCCGCACGCGATCCCGATCCCGCCGAGGATCGTCGACTCGCCGAATCCCTCGTCGCGTCGGAGAAGGATCGCGCCGAACTCGCGATGATCGTCGACCTTTTACGGAACGATCTTGCGCGCACCTGCGAACCCGGAAGCGTCGCCGTCGAAGACGCCTGCGCTCTCGAAACCCACCCGACGGTGCATCACCTCGTAGCCACCGTCGTGGGGCGTTTGGCCGAAGGTCGGGACGTTCCGGACTTGCTCGCGCGCGCGTGGCCGGGCGGGTCGATCTCGGGCGTGCCGAAAATCCGCGCGCTCGGCATCATCGACACCCTCGAAACGGCTCGGCGCGGGCCGTACACGGGTTCGCTCGGTTATCTTTCGCTGCACGGGCGTTCGGATTGGAACCTTTTGATCCGTTCGGCGCACGTGGTGGGCGAAACGGCCGTGGCGTGGGTGGGTGGCGGCATCACCGTGATGTCCGACGCCGACGCCGAATGGCGCGAAACGCTGCACAAGCTCGGCGGCCTCGCCGCCGCGGCCCATTGGGTGCTTCCGGAGAGCGGATCATGAGCGACGTGTGGCCGTGCGTGATCGACGGCG
>CAIWVZ010000374.1 GCA_903916245.1 uncultured Planctomycetota bacterium
CGGTGACGCAGACCACCGTGATGGTCATCAACTGAAGGTCGACATCATGAACTTCCGTTCAAGCAGACTCACGGCGGCGACGCTGGCGTTGCTCGTCGGCGTGGTGGCGGGATCGGTCTCGGCGCAGTCCGGACCGCCCGCGGGAACCGCGTACAGATTCGAGTCCGTCGACATGACGACCGCCGGAGCCGCATCGGCGTCCTCCAACTACGTGGGATCCATGTCGGTGGTCGAATTCGGCGATCAAATGTCGAGCGCGTCATACACGTCGACATGCGGCGTCGGTGAAGTCGCCGTGATGGACACGATCGCGGGACATCAGGTCTTCGGAATCACGCCGGCGATCGGACCGTGCGCGGGAGGTCTTCAAGTCCGTATTCTCGGAACGGGCTTCACGGATGGAAATCCGCCGTCCATCACGGTGAAGATCGGACAGGCTCCGGAGTTTCAGGTGACGACGTTCACCAGCACGGAAATCACGTGTCTGCTTCCGGCGGGCTATGCCGGCGCGAACGACGTCGTGGTGACGACCCCCTGCGGTTCGAAGACGCTTCCCGGCGGGTTCGAGTACGCGTGCGCGACGGGGCCGCTCGTGCTGTTCGGCGTCACGCCCGCTTCGTCGGACGTCGACGGAGGGGCGATGGTCACCGTCTCCGGGCTTTCCTTGATGCCCGGCACCCTCATCACGTTCGGAGGTTCCCCCGCTTACGACTACACCTTCGTCGATCTTCAGACGATTCGTTGTCGCGCACCCGCGCACCCGACGGGCACGTTCGACGTATCCGCGACGAACAGCTTGGGAACGGTGACGTTGTCGAACGCATTCACCTATACGCTTCTCGCGCGCGTCCAGGTCGTGTCCGGAGGTTGCAGCGGGAATTACGGATCGCTTCAAAACCTCGTCGGTGGATCGTTGCCGCTCGTCGACGGAACCCAGTTCTCGTTCGTCGCCGCGAACGCACGCCCGAATGCTTCCGGTTTCTTCGTCGCCGGTGTCGAGGTAGCGCCGTACGCGATCCTCGGGTGCGTCGGCCTCGTCGATCCGCTCTCCGCCTTGATCATCCCGATGCAGGCGTCGCCCTACGGCACCGCCCTGTTTCCCGTGGCGTTGCCCGCGAACCCCGCCTTGGCGGGATTCACATTCATGTCCCAGTGGGCCTTCACGGATGCGACCGGCCCCGCCGGTCTCGTGCTCTCCAACGGCATCCGGGCACGATTCGGCTTCTGATGAAAATTCGGTGCGTCGTCGCAATTCCGGTTGGCACTGCGAACCGGATTGGTCGAAACTGATCCCCATGTATTCCAAACCCATCCCGGTTCGTCTGTTCGCGGCGCTGATGTTGGGAGGAGCCCTCCTCGCGCAGGATCCGCGCTTCTCCGTTCTCGGAGAAGGCAGCGGCAACGAGCTCGGCCGCACGATCTCCGGTGGCCACGACGTCAACGGCGATGGGCGGCTCGACTGGATCGCCGGGGCGCGCGGAAGTCAGACGTCCACATTCCCGGGGAAGGCCTACGTCTACTCCGGAAACGGAGCGTTGTTGCACACCTTCGTCGGACAGCAGGCCGGAGACGAACTCGGCGCCGCGGTCGCGTTGTCGCCGGATCTCGACGGCGACGGCATCGGCGAAGTCCTCGTCGGATCCAGGTACGCGAACGGTCTCGCCGGAAACGACACCGGTCGGCTCACCGTGTACCGCGGCGGCACCTGGACACCTTTGACGATCCTCGAAGGAGTTCTCCCCGGTGAGAACTTCGGAGCGTCGGTCGCCGTCGTGGGTGATCAAAATGGCGACGGGAAATCGGATTTCGCCGTCGGAGTCCCGTGTCTCGTAAATGGAGCGCCGGGCCGCGTCGAGATTCGGTCGGGTGCGAATTTTCAAACGCTCGTCACCTACACGGGGACTCAGGCCGCCGAGTGGTTCGGCTACTCCGTCGCACCTGCGGGCGATCTGAACGCCGACGGCGTTCCGGACATCGCGGTGGCGTCCGTCGCCTACGATGGTCCGGCCGGAGTGGACGCAGGTCGAATCTCGGTATTCCGAGGGGGAAACGCGCCCTTGACGACGCGTTTGATCCTCGTCGAAGGCGAGGGTGCCGGAGATCGCCTCGGCATCTCCATGGCTTCCGTCGGCGACATGAACGCCGACCAAATCCCCGACCTCGTCTTCGGCGCGAGTCGATTCGATTTGCCGGGGACTCCTTCGAACGACAATCGTGGACGCGCCTATCTCTACAGCGGCGCGAACGGAACATTGCTGCGCACGTGGACGGGCGAGGCGAACAAGGATTGGTTCGGTATCGGCGTTTCCAACGGCGGGGACGTCGACGGTGACGGGATCGACGAGATCCTCGTCGGTGCTTGTCAGACCGACAAGGGCGGCGCCGGTCGTGCGTACCTGATCAACGGCGTCACGGGGCAGGTCCTTCATGTCCTGCGCGGTGAACATGCGAGCGGCATTCCCGGAAACGGCGACGCGTACGGATTCGCGGTGTCCACCTTGGGCGATCTCGATTCGGACGGCGCGTCGGAATTCGTGGTGGGCGCCTACGGCGTGGACGGGTTCGGAGGTCCCAACACCGGAAAACTCTACGTGTACTCGTCCGCGGTCGTCTATTACGGGGTCGGACTTCCGGCTCCGCAACATCTCCGTCTTCGCGCTCAATCGTGGCCGACCATCGGTACCGCTTTCGATGTGAGCATCGAAGGCGCCGTTCCCTACATGCCCTCCTTGCTCGGCGTCGCGGCGACGCGCGTCGATTCGCAACTTTGGGGCGGCACGATGTATCTCGACTTCGCGACGGTGACGTTCGCGCCTTTCAACATGGACGCGTCGGGGGCGTTCGCGTTCTCGATCGCGATTCCCAACGACGTTCAGTTGATCAACCTCCGCGGGGTGATGCAGGTGGTGTCCTACGATCCTTCGCAACCGGCTTCCGCCGGTTGGTCGAACGGACTCCAGTTGACGCTCGTCCCCTGAGTTCGCGGAGCGCGTTCGACTCTAGGTCGACTTCCACGGAGTGATTCCGACGAGCATCGAGAGGCGACCTTCGGAGATGTTGCGGACGCCGTGCACGGCCCCGGCGGGAGCGAAAACGACCTCGCCCGCCGACGCCGTGATCGTCGTATCGCCGACCAGGAACTCGCCGATCCCTTCGGTCACCATGTAGAACTTGTCCTGATCGGGGTGGTCGTGCGCCTTCTGCTCCTGCCCGGGTTCGAGACAGTTCATGCCGAGCAGGATCCGTGAAGTTTCGAACAGCGTCGATTTGAAGCCCTTGTCCGGGCGTGCGCCTACGTGGTCGGCGAGTTTCTTGTGGACGTCGATCATGGCATCATGCTATCGACGCGGACGTTTCGTCCGTACGACGCGGATCTCCTTTGCAGCGCCTTCCCATCGACGACCATCTCGACGACGCCGTGAAGGCGTTGGCCGCGCACCGACGACTCGTGCTCACGGCCGAGCCGGGTGCGGGAAAGACGACGCGTCTGCCGCCCGCTCTCGTCGACGGCGGACTTTGTGGTGAAGGGACCGTTCTCGTCTTGCAACCTCGGCGGGTGGCCGCTCGCATGGCGGCCGCCCGTATCGCGACGGAGCGCGGCGACGAGGTCGGCGGATTCGCGGGGTACACGGTGCGTTTCGACCGAAAAGTCTCGCGTCGAACGCGCGTCCACGTCGTGACGGAAGGCATCTTGACGAAGATCGCGACCGATGACCCGTCGCTCGAGGGTATCGCCGCGGTCGTACTCGACGAATTCCACGAACGCAGCGTGCATGCGGACGTCGCGCTCGCTTTGGTGCGCACGATCCAGAAGGAGTTGCGCCCCGATCTCCACCTCGTCGTCATGTCCGCGACACTCGATGCGGAACCCATCGCTCGTTGGCTCGATGGTGCTCCGACCCTTCATGTCCCCGGGCGCACGTATCCGATCGACGTCTCGTGGCTCGATGTCCCCGACGACCGATCACTCCCCGTGAAGACAGCAGCCGCCGTCCGGCGGGCGCTCGCCACGGGGCTCGGCGATGTGTTGGTGTTTCTGCCGGGTGTCGGTGAAATCATCCGTACGGCGGAGGCGCTTTCCGGACTCGCTTCCGAACAGGGACTTGCCGTTTTGCCGTTGCATGGCGAACTGCGTCCCGAGGAACAGGACGCCGCGCTCGGGCCTTCCGCCCGTCGAAAGGTCATTCTCGCGACGAACGTCGCCGAGACGTCGCTGACGGTTCCCGGCGTCACGATGGTGATCGATTCGGGCCTCGCGAAAATCGCCGCCTTCGATGCGGACACGGGCCTCGACCGCCTCGAAATGAAGAGGATCTCGAAAGCGTCCGCGACGCAGCGCGCGGGGCGTGCGGGACGCTTGGGGCCGGGACGCGCCTTTCGCTTGTGGACGAAGAACGAAGAGGCCGCCATGCCGCCCTTCGAGATCCCCGAGATTCGCCGGGTGGACATGGCGCCCGTCGCGTTGGATCTGCACGCGTTCGGTGAGCACGACATCGCAGGATTCCCTTGGTTCGAATCTCCCGGAACGGCCGTCGTGGATGCGGCGGAGACGGTGTTGCGACTTCTCGGAGCCGTCGACCCGACGACGCGTCGCTTGACGACGCTCGGCGAGCGCCTGACGCGGTTCCCGGCGCATCCGCGCGTGGCCCGTCTGCTCGTCGAAGGGCATCTGCGGGGAGCCGTCGAGGAAACGGCATTGGCGGCCGCGCTGCTTTCGGAACGGGATTTCGTCCGTCGCGGGACGCGCGATCTGCCCGCCGGGCCGTGCGACATGGCGATCCGCGTGGATCTCATACGGGGCGATGTCGTAGGGGAGGTCGATCGGCAGGCCTTGCGAACGGTGCGGCGCGTCGCCGACCAGTACGCACGGACGTTGCGCGACTTGCTCGGGTCGCCGCCGCCCTCGACCGAAGATGCGGAGACCGTCGTGCGTCGCGCGTTTCTCGCAGCGTTTCCCGATCGTGTCGCCCGTCGCCGCGAGCCGGGCAAGCCCGACGCTCTCATGGTCGGCGGCCGCGGCGTCGCGCTCGCTCCGGAATCCGTCGTTCGCGATGCGGAGTGCTTCGTCGTGCTCGATGCGGATCTCGGAGCTCGCGGACTGCACGCGAAAGCGGTGGTGCGACTCGCGAGTGCCGTCGAAAGGTCGTGGCTCGACGATATCCCGGGGCATCCCGTGTCGACGGGGCGCGACGTCCGATGGGACGACGCGCGAGGTCGCGTCGTCGGCGTCGTCGAATCGCGGTATCTCGATCTGCCGCTTTCGGTGGCCGAGACGGGCAATCCCGATCCCGTCGAAACGAAGCGGCTTCTCCTCGAGGTGGGCCGTCGTGATCCCCGGCGCGTTCTCGATCTTTCCGGTTCGGTCGAGGCGCTGTGGATGCGACTTCAGTCCTTGGCTTCCTGGATGCCGGAACTTCGTCTTCCGCCCCTCGAGCCGGCGGATCTCGTCGACATGCTCGAATCGTGGATGGACGGAGTGACGACGCTCGAGGCGATGCGGGCGCTCCCTCTCGACGCGGTGATTCGCGGGGCGCTGTCGCGCGAGCAGGCCGACGCCCTCGAACGCCATGCTCCCGAATCGATCCTTTTGCCGTCCGGTCAGCGCAGGAAACTCGAATACGTTCCGACGAAGGCGCCGATCCTCGCCGTCAAGTTGCAGGAACTTTTCGGGTGCGCCGAAACGCCCACCGTGGCGCAAGGGCGGGTGCCGGTGTTGCTGCACTTGCTTTCGCCGGGGCATCAGGTCGTGCAGGTGACCTCCGACCTCAAGTCCTTTTGGAACACCACCTACGCGCAGGTGCGCAAGGATCTGCGCGGGCGTTATCCCCGCCATCCGTGGCCCGACGATCCGTGGACCGCGACGCCGACGTCCCGCGCGAAACCTCGGGGTACCTGAGCCGCCGACGTCCGGTGCCGCGTGCTAAAACGGGAGCGGAGTACCGACGTTGACCCGCTACTGGTTGTTCAAGTCCGAGCCTTCCGTGTTCTCGATCGACGATCTCGCGACCGTCCGATCGACGTCGTGGGACGGAGTCCGCAACTACCAAGCCCGCAACATGCTGCGCGACGACGTGAAGCCGGGCGATCGCGTGCTCTTCTATCATTCGAACGCGGATCCGACGGGTGTGGCCGGGGTCGCGCGCGTGGTCAAAGGTGGACACCCCGATACGACCGCCTTCGATCCGAAGCATGATCACTTCGATCCGAAGAGTCGCGCGTCCGAACCGACGTGGTTCGTCGTCGACGTGCGGCACGAAAAAACGTTCCCTCGCGTCGTGACGCGCGACGCGCTCGCCGCGGATCCCGTCTGCGCCAAGATGATGGTGCTGAAGAAGGGGAGCCGTCTTTCCATTCAACCCGTCACCGAAGCCGAATACGACGCCGTGCTTCGACTGGCGAAGTGACCGGAGTTTTTCATGCTCGACGCCCTCTACCGTGATCATGTCGCCGTTCTCGTCGCCCGCGCCGAAAAGGCTCTCGCCGCCTGCGGGTTCGACGGCATGGTGATTTCCTCCGGCAAGCCCTTCACGTATTACGCCGACGATCAGGACGCGCCTTTCCGCCGCGTGCCGCATTTCGCCCACTGGGTGCCGATGGGCGGCCCGTCGCACCTGCTCGTCGTGAAGCGCGGTGAGAAGCCGCGTCTCGTCCGACATGCGCCCGAGGACTACTGGTACGAGCAGGCTCCTCTCGGCACGCCTTTTTGGGCATCCGCCTACGACGTCGTCGAATGCGGCAGCGCGTCGCGCGTGTGGGCCACCTACCCGAAGGGCGGGAATTTCGCCTACGTCGGCGACGAGCCCGAAGCCGCGCGAGCCGCGGGAACATCCGCCGACGGCATCAATCCGAAGGCGTTGATCGCGCGTCTCGACTGGGATCGCAGCTTCAAAACTCCGTACGAAGTCGCTTGCCTCGAAGCGGCGACGGCGCGTGCCGCCGACGGGCATCGGGCGGCGCGTGCGGCTTTCCGACGCGGCGCGTCGGAACTCGAGATCCATCACGCCTACGTCGCGGCGTGCGCGTGCACGGACGCGGAACTTCCTTACGGATCGATCGTGGCCCTCGACGACAAGGGAGCGATCCTCCACTACGAGGGCAAGCGCACGGACCGCAACGGCAAGGTGTTGCTGATCGACGCGGGCGCCATGTGCCGCGGCTACGGCAGCGACATCACGCGGACGTGGTGCACCTCCGAAGCCCACCCGGTGTTCCGCAGCCTGGTCGACGCGCTCGACGGACTGCAACGTCGTCTTTGCGATGCCGTGAAGCCCGGAATCCCGTATCTCGATCTTCATCTCGCGGCCCACGTCGGCATCGCGGACATCCTCGCGTCCCACGGAGTCCTGAAGCGCGGCGGTGCCGATGCGGTGGCCGCGGGACTTACGCGCCCGTTCTATCCGCATGGTCTCGGCCACTTCCTCGGGATTCAGGTGCACGACGTCTCCGGGCGGCAGGCGGCACCCGAGGGCGGCATCAAGCCGCCGCCGGCGGAACATCCGTACCTTCGAACCACGCGCACGATCGAAACGGGGCAGGTCTTCACGATCGAACCCGGTATCTACTTCATCCCGATGCTCTTGCGCGACCTCAAGGCCTCGGCGCACGCGAACGACGTCGATTGGACGCTCGTTGACGCGCTGACTCCGATGGGCGGTATCCGCATCGAGGACAACCTGCTCGTCACACCGTCGGGCCATCGTAATCTCACCCGCGAACATCTTCCCGAATAGCCGATCGCCCAACTTATGCCGTTGCGTCAACGCGTGGTGCTGCTGCTCGCGATCGGTGTCCTTTTGGTCGCCGGCGTGTGGCTGTTGACGGATCCGGGTCCGTCCATCTCGGTGCCTCCGGTCCCGTCCGCATCGCCGTCCGTCGTTGCGCCTTCGGCGACGACGACCACGTCGCGTCCGACCTCGCGACCGACGGCCGGGATTTCCGCGTCGGCGTTCGACCGCGAGGGATTGGAAGCGCTTTCCATCCCCGAATTCGAGCCGCCCCTGACGTCGGGTCTCGAACTGGTGGTCGTGGGCAAGGACACGGGGACTCCGATTTCGTCCGCCGAGATCATGATCATCGATTTCGGCTTCATGGATCCGGAATTCTGGACGCGTCGCAACATCGATCGTCGGGATCCCGAAGATGTCGTGCGCTCTCTCTGCCGACGATGGAAGGCGGGTCCGGACGGACGCGCTTTCGTTCCGTGGCCGCGCGAATCCTCCGTGATCCTCGTGCGTGCGAAGTCGCTTTTCGCCGCGGAGTTCTTGGACGTGGCCTACGTCGCCTCTCCGATCACACTCGAAGTCGCGCCCGATACCGTGCTTCGTGCGAAGGTGCTCGACGTGGCCGGAGAGCCGCTCGCGGGTTGCCCCGTGGATTTCACCGCGATCACGAACGACGGCGGGCCGTGGGAATTCGTACGTGTGAAGACCGACGACGACGGCATCGCGGCGGCGAAGAACTTCGACCGGTACGTGAAGCTGTTTCGCTTCGCGCCGCGTGGCGAAGTACGACTGGGTTTTCCGGTCGCGGACAAGGAAGCGACGCGCGCGGCTTTCGAATTCGATCCGTGGCCCGCGGATCCGATCGAACTTCGGGCACCGCCGTTCGGTTCGGTGGTCGTCGACGTCGTCGACGACACCGGGGCCCCCGTCGTGAAAGACGGATTCGCGCGCCTTTCGGTGCGATCGGCGGCCATCGCTCCGGGGAGCGAGAAGGAACGCAAGCCGCGGCGCCTCCGCGAGGGCGTTCGCGAAGGGTCGAACCTTCGTGCACGCGTGATCGGCGGGCGTGCCGATTTCCCGATGGTGGAAACCGGACTTCGGTTGTCGGGGGGGGCCAACTTCTTGGACGGCAGCACGGCCGGCGGGGAAGAGATCAACGGCCCGCTCGCCGACGGTGAAACGGTTCAGCTTCTTCTCGTTCGGCCGAAGACCACGCCGACCGTGGTGTTGCGACCCGTCGGACCCGGTGGGTTCGGCTTCGCCGGTGCCCGTTTGGAAGTCCGCGGTCACATGGCTCCGCCCGGATCGGAGTGGGTGTGGTCGCGGCGTGTGACCGTCGACGGAGAGGGTATTCTCCGAACCGACGTGGGCGAGCCGATCCGCACGATGGATCCGGTGTCCTCCTCGCCTCCGCCGGAACCGAAGCCGATTCGCGAACTCCGCCTCGTCGCGTTCGACGGAAACATCCCGAAATGGCGCGGCACCGTCGCGGTACCGCCGTCGACCGAAGAGTCGATCGATCTCGGCGTCGTCGAATTGACCGCCGGAGAGACGCTCGTGTCGGGAACGGTGACCGACGAGACGAACGCCCCCGTTCGCAGTGCACGCATCGACATCGAACGCGAAGGTCGCGATCCCGAGGGCCGACCGACGTGGGGGGGCGTCGAAATGCGGGGCTTCATCGCCGATGCGGACGGACGTTTCAACGTCTCCGTCGACGATCCTTCCGGATCGTGGCGCGCACGGGCGACGCGTCCCGGCTATCGGTCGCCGAACTGGGTCGAATTCAAGGCGGGGGCGAAACTCGATCTGAAACTCGAGCGAGGATGTCGCGTCGAGGGCAACGTCCTCCTCGATCCGGAGATGCCGCCGCGCCACGTGCAGGCGCGTCTCGTCATCCGACGCCCCGACGGCACCGAGAACGCCCCGGAGATCTTCAACAACGCGGTCGGACTCGACGCGCTCGGCGGATTCCGTTGGAGCGGCTTGCCCGCGGGTGTCGGGACGCTTCTCGTCGGGACTCACGGAGGACAACCGCGCGAGCGGTCGCTCGCCGTGATCGACGGCATCATGTTGACTCCGGGCGTCGGTAGTACGGATCCGCGGCTCGTCGACGTCGATCTTCGGGGGAAGTTGCGCAAGATCGTCGTGACGGTGCTCGACCCCGCGGGGCGTCCGACCGACGCGACGGTGCGCGTCCTCGAGCGTGGCGGCGCGGTCGTCTCGGGGCGCAGTCCGCTGACGCTTCTCGTGCCTCCTCAACCCGCCGATCTGCGTATCGAGCACGGCAGCTATCGCACCGAGTTCGTCGAGGATGCGACCGCGGACGTGATCGTGCGGTTGCGTCCTCCGCATGCCGTCTACTTTCTCGCACCCAACGGCGTCGAATGGCCGCCCGGCGGTGATCGGCTCGGCATCCGCATCTCGTTCGACGGAGATCCCAAACACGCTCCGCAATTGGGACGTCCCGCGTTGCTGAACGCGCCGCGCGGCGGTGACGCCGTCTTCGGCGGTGACGGCACGGTCAAGTTCTTCCTGACGGCCCCCGCGCGGATGCGGGTGCGCTGGTTCGTCGAACGCACCGGGCCGGACGGCAAACCGAAACTCGCGATGGTCGACGGACGCCCCGAAGAATTTGCATGGCCGGAAACCGACGGGGATGCGTCGTTTACCCTCAAACCCCCGGGCTCACGGGCCTTGTCGGCGGCTCGAGCGGCCCTCGACCGTTGAGGTTCTGAACGGTTTGCGATTCCGCGAAACCGTTGGAACCGAGGGGTGGAATCGCTAACGTCTTTCGCTCCCGGATGGCGCGGGGGCAACCCCAAAACCATGATCATCGTCCTCGACCGCGGTGCGACCGAGTCCCAGCTCGACGAAGTCCTGCGTGAGGCGAGCCGTTCCGGGCAACAGGCCTCGGTGACGCGCTCGAAGGGGGCGACCCTCGTCCGCCTCGACGCGCCGGGGGACTTGGCCGATCGTCTCCGTGCATTCCCCGGTGTTCGGGCGACGTTGTCGGGAAACCGGTCCTACGTCCTCTCCTCCCGCGACTATCAGGAAGCGGATACGCTCGTGCGCGTGCGCGACGTGGTGTTCGGCGGTACGAAGGCGGTGTTGATCGCCGGGCCGTGCTCGGTGGAGACGCGCGAACAGATATTCACCGTCGCGAAGGCGGTCAAGGCCGCGGGCGCGCACATGCTGCGCGGCGGAGCGTTCAAGCCGCGTACCTCGCCGTGGTCCTTCCAAGGACTCGGTGAAGAAGGTCTCAAACTCCTCGCGGAGGTGTCGGTCGAAACCGGGCTTCCGGTCGTGACGGAAGTCATGGCTCCCGAGCAGGTCGATCTCGTCGCCCGCTACGCCGACATGCTGCAGATCGGCTCGCGTTCGGTGCAGAACTTCCCGCTCCTTCGGGCCGCGGGTCGTTCCGGAAAGCCGGTGCTTCTCAAGCGCGGGATGGCGACGGACGTCGACGAATTCCTCGGCGCCGCCGACTACATCCTCGCCGAAGGCAATCCGAACGTGGTGCTCTGCGAACGCGGTATTCGCACCTTCGAAACATCGACGCGTTTCACCCTCGACGTCGTCGCGATCCCGCTGCTCGAAAAGTTGACCCACCTCCCGGTGATCGCCGATCCGAGTCATGCGACCGGCCTTTCGCATCTCGTCGCCCCGGCCGCGCGTGCCGCGATCGCCGCGGGGGCCGACGGTCTCTTGATCGAAACGCACCCCGACCCCCGTGAAGCGCTCTCCGACGGCCGTCAGGCCGTCACGATGGCCGAACTCGACGCCCTGATGGGCCCGGTTCGTGCCGTCGCCGCCGCCGTCGGCCGCTCGTTCTGATCCGGTACGATGGGCGCATGAAGCGCCTCCTCACCGTCGCAAGTCTCGTCGTCGCGGGACTTCCGTTCCTCGCCGCCGCTCCGGCGGTCGCCGACCCGTGTGCCCTCGGGGACTCCGTGGTCGACGGCGAACGCAAGGACTATCTCCGCCTGGCGAATTCCTGCGTCAAGTGCCATGCGGACGTCACCGCGGAGCATCAGGGATCGGCGCATGCGTCGTCGTGGACCGATCCGCTCGTGCAGGCGGCCGTCAAGGCGGATCCTTCCAAAGCGGATGGTTGCGCGCGTTGCCACGCACCGCGCGAGATTCTCGACGTCGGGATCGGAAAGTTGCCCGAAGCGCGGACGACCGCCCGGGAACTCGGCGTCACGTGCA
Source organism: uncultured Planctomycetota bacterium (assembly GCA_903916245.1). Lineage (GTDB taxonomy): Bacteria > Planctomycetota > CAIWVZ01 > CAIWVZ01. Next base: position 11,934 of record CAIWVZ010000374.1, read on the forward strand.
TCACGTGTCACATGAAGAAGAACGACTACTTCGGGCCCTACGCGAGCAAAGGGCACGGAGGGGTCGAGGCGTCGCCGTTCTATCGCGAGTCGACGATGTGCGCGGGATGTCACGGACAGCCCGAAGCTCGCAAGGAGCACGAGCAATTCTCGACGTTTCTGAAGGGCCCCGCGGCGAAGGACGGGACGACGTGTCAGTCCTGTCATATGCCCGAGGTGACGCGCGAACTGGTCACCGATCCGAAGATCCGCCCCGAGTTCAAAATCGGCGCGGTCGCCGCGCGGAAGCATACGTTCGGCGGTGTGCGGAAAGGGTCGTTGTTGGCGCAGGCCGCGGTGCTCGGCGTCGAACCGACGGCGGACGGATGGCGGATCGGGATCACTCCCAAGACGGGCCACGCCTTGCCGGCGTCCCACGGGCGACGCGTTCGATTGACCGTGGAGCAGCGGGGTGACGGAGACAATCCGCTGAAGTCGGACGTTTTCGACTTCGTCGCTCCGGAAACGGCGTTGGCGCCGGGCGTGGTGTCGAATCACTCCGTTCCGAAAGCGCCGGGTGTCGTATCCGCCCGCGCCGTGTTGACGCATCACGCGCAGGCGATGCCGGGCAGGGAAGCGGAGGACGTCGGTGTGATCGGAACGCTCGAGTTGCCCGTCGGTCGGTGACAAAAAAAGGGCGCCACCGGTGCGAGACGGTGGCGCCAGAAGTTCAGGGACCTGAGACCCGAAGGAGGATGGATGGATGGATGGA
>CAIWVZ010000375.1 GCA_903916245.1 uncultured Planctomycetota bacterium
AGGTGGTGCGCAACTGGCTCGAAACCCAGCCGTGGGACAAGCAGTCGCCGCCGCCGAGAATCCCCGCGGACGTCCAAGCGCTCGCTCAGGCTCGTTACGTCGAAATCTACGAGACGATCGTCGGCCGCGCCGTTCCGGAGCTCGACGGGTGAACAGCCTCCCGAGGGCCGTCCGGATCCTTGAGGAAGGTGTCGTCATCATCGACCAAACCAAGCTTCCCGAGCGGGAAGTTTGGTTGTCGCTGACGACGGTGGACGCGGTCGTCGACGCGATCGCGCGCCTCGCCGTGCGCGGCGCACCGGCCATCGGAGTCGCGGGTGCGGGCGCGGTGTGGCTCGCGGCTCTCGAAACTCCCGACGACGGTTTCGAGACGCGATTCCGCCGCACCTGCGAACGCATCGCCGACGCGCGTCCGACCGCGATCAATCTGCGCTTCGCCGTCGAACGGTCTCGCGACATCGCGATGCTCGGAAAGTCTCCCGACGAAGCGCGCGTCCGTGCGCGCGAAGCCGCCGAGTCGCTGCTCGCACAGGAAGCCGCCGCTTCCCGCGCCATGGGGCGATGGGGATCTTCGCTCATCGCCCACGGCGAACGCGTCCTGACCTACTGCAACACCGGTTGGCTGGCGACCACCGGCGACGGTACGGCGTTGGCCGCGGTCTACGCCGCGCACGAAGAAGGCAAGAACATCGAAGTGTTCGCTTGCGAATCCCGCCCGCTCCTCCAAGGCGCACGCCTGACGGCGTGGGAAATGGTGCGCGCGGACATCCCGGTGACGCTTCTCTGCGACAACACCGTCGGCATCCTCATGGCGCGAGGCGGTGTCGATCGCGTCCTCGTCGGAGCCGACCGCATCGCCCGCAACGGCGACACGGCGAACAAGATCGGAACCTACATGGTGGCCGTGTTGGCGAAACGACACGGCATCCCGTTTCACGTCGTCGCTCCGACCACGACGTTCGACCGACGCATCAAGGACGGACGGGAAATCCCCATCGAAGAGCGCGACGAATCCGAAGTGCTCACGCTGCGCGGGGTTCCGGTGGCGGCACGGGGCGCACGCGCTTTCGCTCCCGCATTCGACGTCACACCCGCGGAACTCGTGACGAGCATCGTGACCGAACGCGGGATCATCAAAGACGTCGACGAGAGCGGCATTTCGGCGGTCGTTCCATAAATCAAACCGCGCCGCGAAGACCTGAAAACTTCGACCGCGCAATCCTCCGATAGAAGGCCCGGAGTATTGCGCATGCGTCAACGAAAAACCCCCGTCAAAGCCGAGAAGCCCGAACGCGTGTCCCAGTTCACGACGCCCGTGGACGACGACACCCTCGAGTTCATCCGAGCCATCGAGACCTTCAAGGCCACGAAGCACCGTCCGTTCCCCTCATGGGGCGAGATCCTCCAAGTCCTGAAGGACTTGGGTTACCGCAAGATCTGACCGACATTCCGCCGCCGTGACCGCCGGGGCAACATTCCCGGCCATGAGATCCCTCATCACGGCGGCGGTTCTTTGCGTCGTCTCGACGACGTCCTTCGCGCAAACTCCGGAATCCCGCCCCGCGACGACGGGCAGCGTGCGGATCACGGTGAGTTGGAAAGGCGAGGCTCCGACCTCCCGCCCGGCCGCGATTCCCAAAGCGTGGAAGGCGCGCAACCCCGACGACGCGAAGGTCTGCGATTCCTGCGCCGATTCGGGCGTTCTCGTCGACGAATCGTTGCTCGTCGACCCCGCGACGAAGGGCGTCCGCAACGTGGTCGTCGCGGTCTCCCCGACGAAGGACGGTCCCGCCGACCCGGGCGCATCCATCCCGGGAAAACCGGTCATGGCGAACAAGGGCTGCCGATTCGAGCCCCACGTGGTCCTCGCGACGCCCACATCTCCGCTGACGATCACGAACGAAGATCCGTTCACGCATGCCGCGTCGATTTCCGCGTTGGGCGGGGCATCGCTGACCTCCGAGGTCGTACAGCCGAACGGAAAAACCGAAGTCGGCAAGCTCGCGGCACGCGGGATCTACGTCGTCTCCTGCCCTCTCCACGGTTGGATGCGCGGCTACGTCGTGGTGCTGAAACAAGGCCCCGCCGGAATTACCGATACGCGCGGGTCGGTGCTTCTCGAAGGCGTCGCGCCCGGATCCCGCTCCCTCACGTTGTGGCACGAAACGCTCGGCGCGAAGCGCGTCGACGCGGTCGTCAAGGCCGGCGCGATCACCGGAGTGACGATCACGCAGGACGACTTCCCCGGCAAACTCGCGAAGTAACGCGCGCACCCGAAGAAATCGCGGATTTGCACGCGGAAACGGCGTGCCGAAAGCGCTCCTTTCGGGTTGATCGGCGCCACCGCGGGCCGTAACGTACATCCGGCGATTTGCGCGAGGTGCCCACCATGAGATCAACTTGGATCGATAAGCGCCGCGGCGACGCGTGCGTGACGCAGATGCACTACGCCCGCAAGGGCGTCATGACGGAAGAGATGCTCTACGTCGCCATGCGCGAGAACGTCGATCCGGAGTTCATCCGGGACGAAGTCGCGCGCGGGCGCATGATCATCCCCGCGAATATCGCCCACCCCGAGCTCGAACCGA
>CAIWVZ010000376.1 GCA_903916245.1 uncultured Planctomycetota bacterium
CTGGAATTCAAGCCCCGCTTTCGCCGATCTCGCACCTCGGATCGTGAAACCGTGGATCGCGGCGGGCATCGACGCCGATTCGGTTCGACGCGGGCTGCTCGGCGTCGCTCCGCTTCTCGTCGTCGTGCCGGTGTTCGTGTTCGCCCCCCGACGCTTCCGCCTCCACGTCGCGATGGCGGGATGCCTCGCCGCGGCGCTCGCACCGCCGCTCCTCGTCTACTTCGAATCCGGCGCGCACTCGATCTCGCGCGTCTACGAACCCGCGGCCGCCATCGCCGCCGTGTGGATCGGCCTCGCAGCCACGGGCGTATCGCCGCGCCGCATGGTCGTCGCCCTTCTGCCGCTCTGGATCGTCACGTTGGATTTCGCGATTCACATCGCATCCTGCGAACTGCGAGCGGGGTCCCACGTGCAGAAGCGCCTCGACGCCCTCGACCGCCTCGCCGCGACGTGGCCGAAGGGCACGCGCGTCGCCGTGATCGACCCCGAAGCGGATGTCGGAGGGATTCCGACCCTCTACTTCACCGTGGCTTTCGCGAGTCGGCCGCCGTTCCGTCGCGAGCCCGTCGATACGGTCTGGTGGCCGCGTTTGGAAACCCTTCATCGTCTCGACGTCTGGCGCGACCATGAAGGCCCCGTGACCGCGGTCCATGTCGTCGACGACGCCTTCGTCCCGGCGATGCCGCTTCTTCCCGCCGCCGCCGACGAACGGAGCGACGGGCGACGTATCGATCGAACGTTGACGTTCGCCGTCCCGCGATCCGGCCGCCACCTCGACGCGATCTTTCTCGCGGGCGTTCATCCGTCGCGGGAGAAGGTCGACGTCGTGGCGACGTGGGACGGCCCCGATGGACGCGTCGTCACGCGGACGTCGTATCTCGGCGGGGTCTCCGGAACACCCGTCGCCGTTCCGGCACCGGATCTTCCGGGCGCTCGTTGGACGTCCGTCTCCATCGAGGGGCCGATCGATTTCGAGGCGCCGTGGACGGTCGGGCGTTATCCGACCATCGACGTCGGAGTGCCCGCCGAGGGTGCGGTACGCCCCGCGTGGCCGCCCGAAGCGATGACGTTCCGTGGGGCGAAGGACGCGAACGGCTTCCGATTCGTCGTCGAGATGCTCTTCGACGACGACGTGACCCGTCCCAAACTCGTCTTGAAGGCCACCCCCGACCGCCTTACGACGGAGGCCGACGGTTGGCGACGTTTCGATCCCGCGCGAGCGACCGACATTCTGGTCGAAGGAATGGAGGGCGGCGCGGAAGCCCTCGTCCCGCTCCTCGAAAAGCGCATGGCCGCGAGCGGTGCTCGACGTGTCCGCGCGGCGCTGCGCGTCGAAGCGATCGACTGGTGGACGGGAATGGTCGTCGCACGCTCGACGTGGCGGCCCTTCGCGCTGACCGACGCGTCGCCGTCGCGCTGAGGCGACGACTAATGCTTGAAGATCCCGCGGAAGGCGATCCAGTCGCTGCGGGCGACGACGTCGTCGCGGCCGTCGACGAGGTCGACGGCGAAGAAGGCGGGAGCGGGATCCGGGCCGTCGACGTACATGAGACGTCGCGCGAGCGCCTCGGATCCGTTCATGCGCGTCGTGGATTCGGCACCCACCGGCTTGTCCGTCGGCGAGACGAGCAACATGTTCGCGATCCCCTTGGGATCGACGGTCCAACGTGAGCGGGGGAATCGATAGGTCAGCATGACGCCGGGGGCGTTCTCGAGCGGCGGAAAGCCGAGGCGGATCAACGCGTCTTTCGCGGCGTCGGAATTCTTCGGGAGGGCGAACGAGATGTGAATGCCGTTCGCCATGACGGCCGTCGTTCCGCGCGCCGGCGTCCGCAGGACCAACGGGTCCGTGACCGTCGCGGGGGGCAGCGTCGCGAAACGGTGGGTCTCGGGGTCGTAGGCGCCGTGTCGGATCGCGGATTTGTCGAGGATGAGGTCCGGTCCGGTCGGAACGAATCCGTCGTCCACCAACGTCAAGATTCGAATCGAATCCCAACGCCGCGAAAGCTCCGGAATCCACGAGATGCTCGTGATGTCGCGACGGGAGAGGACGTTGCGTGAAGGGCTGACGAACGGTTCTTTCATGAACGCGCCCGCCAAAGAACCCACGAGCGAGAAGCCGTCGCGCGCGTCTTCGCCGTCGACCGCGATCGCGAGACCCTTCGGAGGCAGATCACGCGTGTGGAGTTCGAGCGATTCCATCCGCTTTTTCAGTACGTGCACGCCGCGCCACTCGGCATGAAACATGTGGACGGACGCGTCGAGAGTGAGGATTCCCATCGGGACGAACGCCATCCGTCGAACCCATCGCGGCGATCCGTTGATCTCGAATGTCCGCGCGACGGCGGCGACGACGACGGCGAACGCCATCACGCCGCCGTGCAGGGCTCGGGAGTTGTAGGAGTTCGTGGTCGGCGGCAGGAGCAGCGTGGGTGCGATCGCGATCGCGAAAGTGCCGATGGCCCACGTGATCGGGAGGAAGGACCACGGCGCGGGGCGAATCCGTGCGGCCGCGAGCATGGTGAGGGGCGCGAGCGTCGCGAAAGACCACCACGTGATGAACCCGCCGAGTCGGGCGATGATCGGGGCCTCGCCTTCGACGCCGGGGCTTCGATTCCACGGCGCGATGACGTCGAGAGCCACACTGAACCACCCGCGGAAGAAGTCCTCGTGCGGGGTCAGCGTCGCCATGTAGTTGACGGTGAGACGACCCGTGTACGCCATCCGCGCCGCCAGCCCGACGAGGAAGGCGAGGCCGAGGGCGAGGACGGCGGCCTTCCATCGAGGTGATTTGGGAGACGCGGCGACGGCGACGAAGAAGGTCATCGGGAAGACGGCGACCGCGGTGTCCTTCGACAACTGAGCGAGCGTCGCGAGGAGGATGGCGCCGAGAAACGGTCCGGCACCGCCGGTGCGCAGGTAGCGCGCGAGCGGCAACCCGGCCGCGATCGCGAAGGTCACCGCCAACGTGTCGCCGAGCGCCGACGCCCATGTGGTCGCCTGCGGGGCCGCGTGGGACACCGCCATGAACAACCCCGCGAGGAGGGCGGGGCCGCGTCCGAATCCTCGATTCAGGAGGATCGTCAGGAGTGCGCAGCCGAGGCCGAAGACGAGCAACTGAAAGGTGTGGAACAGCCACGGGTGCGCCGTGCCGCCTCCGAGCGACACGAGCCCGTGCCACGCGACCCACATGGTCGGGCGGAAGTACCAACCCGAATCCCAACGAAAGTCGCCGGGGGCCGAGGAGGCCGCGAACATGGCGTCCTCTTCCGGGGATTGGAACGACGGCCAATCGGCGAGCCCCAACATCGCGCCGGCGCGTGGGATGCCGAATCCGTCGTCCATCTGGAACGGGACGAAAAGTGCCCACGCGTGAAGCAGGACGGCCAACAGCCCGATGAGGCATCCGTCGCGGAGACCTTTGTCGGAGGGATC
>CAIWVZ010000377.1 GCA_903916245.1 uncultured Planctomycetota bacterium
CGCCAACGGATCGTTGGGATCTTGCCGACCGATCGACGCCGAAGAACCACGTCCCGGAAGCGTGGATTCGCCCAAGATGCCGGACAACGCGAGCCAACCGAATCCGCAGGCGGTGTTCGTGAGGAACGCGCGACGTCCCGAGTCGCAGGGTCCCGCGCCATCATCAGTCGACATAGCGGAACTCCGCGCTCCCGAAGAGCGATTGGCAAAACGCCGTCCATGTTTCCTTCTCGACGTCGATTTTCGGCGTCGCCGTTCGGGCGAGGCGCGGACGACGTCGGTTCGGGTCGGCCGTTCCCTCCGGCGGCAGATCGGCACGTTTGAGCGCCCGGAAATCCCGCAAGAAGGCACGAGCCGCGTCCGATTCGTTCGCGGTGGGTCGCCGTCCGAACGCCGTCGAGAACGCATAGACGATGCGCTCCGCGTCGTCGTCCGACGACGCCCGGACGCGATTCGCGAACGCCTCCGCCGATTTGGTGACGGCTTCGTCGTTCAGGAGATAGAGCGCCTGCGTCGCGACGTTGGTGCGCTCCCGGTCACCCGTCACGAACGACGGCTCGGCGAAGTCGAAGACCTCCAGACCTTCGGGGACTCCGTCGCGAATGATCGGAAGATAGACCGACCTGACCGGAAGCTGGGCTCCGAGTCCGCGTCGCATGATGTCGGCGATAAGGCGCCCTTCGAGGGCGCCGATCGGCGATCCTTCCGGTCGTTCAAGGTCGAGTTCGCCGGAGGCGAAAAGGATGGCGTCACGGATGGCTTCCGCCTGAAGTCGTCGCTTCGGCATGTGCGAAAGCCACGTGTTCTCGGGATCCTCCGCGGCGGCCTTGGCCGAAGCCGTCGAATCCATGCGATAGGCGCGGGAAAGCACGAGCGTGCGGATCAGTCGCTTTATCGACCAACCCTCTTCCATGAACCGCACCGCGAGGGTGTCCAAGAGTTCGGGATGGGTCGGGCGGTTGCCCGTCATTCCGAAGTTGTCCGGCGTGGTGACGAGCCCGCGGCCGAACAGGTGCGACCAAACGCGGTTGACGAGAACGCGAGCGGTCAACGGGTTGTCGGGCGACGCGATCCACTCGGCGAATTCCAACCGCCCCGAGCCCTTCTTGACGACGGGCATCCCCTCCGTGGTCGTGATCACACGAACAACCCCGCGTTTCACGGTCGCGCCGGGCTTCGCCGGTTCGCCGCGCTCCAAGATTCTCGCATCGCGTGGGCGCGCACGATCGACGACGCCCATGGCGACCAGATTCGCATCGGTCGGATTTCCATCGGCATCGAATCGCTTGTTGACGTCGTCGTACTGAGCGATGAACGACTGGGCTTGATTCAGCCGCACACGCTCGACGACGTCGTTACCCGGGGTGCGCGCCGTTTCGACCGTTTGCTTCGCGCGGTCGTAAAGCGCCTTCATTACCGTTCGCTGCAACGTCGTCGCCGCGGCCCCCTTCGACATCCCGGAACCCTTGGGGAGTTCCATGACGGGCGATGGGTAGTTCGCCTGCGGAGCCCGGAACGTGCCGTACAGCGTTTCGCTCGAAAGGAAGATCCCTTCGACGGCGTAGTAGTCCGATTGGGGGATCGGGTCGAACTTGTGGTCGTGGCAGCGAGCACAGGCGACGGTCAGCCCCAGCATGGCCTGCGTCGTCGTGTCGATCTGTTCGTCGGCGAGATCGTGTTCGAACTGCCGACGGTCGCGTTGATTCAGCGCCTTCACGCCGACGGCGAGAAACCCGGTGGCGACGAGTTGCGTCGCCTGCTGCGCCGCATCCTGATACGGCAGAAGATCCCCGGCCAACTGTTCGACGATGAAGCGATCGTAGGGACGGTCGCGATTGAACGCGTCGATGACGTAATCGCGGTAGTGGTACGCGTTCGGCCGGTCGTAGTCCTGCTCGTAGCCATGGCTCTCGCCGAAACGGGCGAGGTCGAGCCAGTGCCGGGCCCAGCGCTCGCCGAAGTGCGGGCTGTCGAGCAGGCGATCGAC
>CAIWVZ010000378.1 GCA_903916245.1 uncultured Planctomycetota bacterium
ACCCGCGGCGAGGGAGATTCCGAGCGCGGCGGCCCACGGAGCACGGGCGGGTCCGAAGGTGTCGCCCGCTTTGGGTCCGAGGAGGATGCCGCCGAGGAAGCAGCCGAGAAGCCCGAGGGCGAGGAGGGGACCCACGAGGCCGACGGCGCGTGGTGCCGGAGACGTCTTGCCGATGGTCCAACCTCGACGTTCGAAATACATGCCGACGTGAACCCCGAGGACGAGAGCGGGCATCGGAAGAAGGGCCGTGAGATCGCCGCCGCCGAGGCGTTGCATGAGTCGGAAGGGGCAGCCGAGGAAGACGAGGGCGGCGACGCCCATGACAAGACCCAAGAAAAAGCGGAGTCCGGCATGGCCGCCCGAGCGCGCGGTGAATCCGTTGCGTCGCCATGAGACGAGCGCGGCGCCGAGCATGAGCCCGACCAGTTCGGGACGGAAGACCCAAGGCGCTTTCGCGGTGATGAAACCGAGGGTGCCCGAAACGTCGCGGAGGAAACAGGCTCCGCAGAGCCCCATGTTGGGCGGGTTCCCGAGCAGCACGATGAGCGCGGCGGCCACGCCGATCAGCGCCGCGAAGAGCCACCCGCGTCTCGTACCCGCGACGTCGTCGTCGTTGCGCAGAAGCATGACCGCATCGTACCCGTGCCGCCGACCTAGAATGACGCCATGCGATTTCTTTGCATTTTCCCGCTCGTCGCCGTGGCCGTGTTCGGTCAAGCCTTCGATGCGGCGGCGTCCGCCGCCGATGTCGCGACTCTCGTGAAGGGTGTGACGACGCTTCCGGTTCATGGCGTGCCCGGCCCCGTACTGCCGTTGTCGTCCAAAGCGTTTCCCGTCGTCACCGGAGGGAAACCGAAGGAGCGAGCGGCTCTCGTGGCGGCGGCGCGTGTCGGCGAAGGCCGTGTCGTCGTCTTCGGCCACGGCGGCTATCTCGGTGCCGCCGACGCCTCACGCACGATGGTGGTGAACGCGGTGACGTGGGTGGTCGCCGGTCGCAAGGGCCCCGTGGCCGTCGACGGTTCGGCCGACTTGGTGCAGCGGCTCGTCGCCGAGGGCATCGACGCACGGCGAGTCAAGGCGTCGGTCATGCTCGCGGATCCGAAGGCGTGGACGGCACTCTTGGTCGACACGCATGCGATGCGCGACGAGCATCTCGATCCCTTGCGCGACTATCTCCGCGAAGGGGGCGGGCTCGTGACCGCCGGACTCGTTTGGGGGTGGATGCAGATTCGCCGTGAAGACGATCCGGCGAAGCACCCGGGAAACAAACTTCTCGCGCCGATGGGCTTGGCGTTCGGTGACGGTTATCTCGGGCCGCGCCGCGGTTCCGAGTTCATCGTGGACGGAAAACCGGATCCGTTGACGCATCCGTTGGCCGCGCTCGCGAAGTTGTCGCGTCCGGCGGATACGGGTGCCGATCGGAAGGCGGAGCAGGACCGCATGGCGGCGGCCGCCCATACGCTCGTCACCGCCGTGCGGACGGTCGGTCCCGACGATCGTCTCCTTCGTCCCGCCCTCGAAGCGGAACGCCAGCGCATGCCACCCGCCGTTCCGACGGACGCGAAGCCGCTCGGATCGAAAGACGCACTCGCCCGGGTGCTCCTTGCGATGGAACTCGACGCGCTGGCGCTGACACCTCCGGAGAAGATGAAACCGCATCCCGCTTCGGCCGATTTTCCCGGAGCCGTTCCCGATTCCGCTCCGCGTGTGGAGCGCATCGTGACGGTGGATCTCGCCGTCGACGGGTGGCACTCCACGGGTCTTTACGCACCGCCGGGAGCGACGGTGACGGTGGACGTGCCTTCCGGCACACCGACGGGGGAGCTCGGTTGGCGGATCGGGTGTCATTCGGACGGCATCTGGGGACACGATGCGTGGAAGCGGGCGCCGAAGGTGGATGCGACGGGGCGTCTCGGCGTCGGTGTGACGCGCATCGCCTCACCGTTCGGCGGACTCGTCTACATCACCTCGGCCCGACGCGGGGAGGGCGCCGCGACGATCACGATCCGCGGCGCGGTCCGCGCACCGCTTTTCGTCGCGGGGAAGACGGATCTCGCGACGTGGGAAGCGGAGGAACGCTCGGCTCCCGGTCCTTGGGCGGAGATCGCGACGAAGAAAGTGATCATCACCGTTCCGAGTTCCGTGGTGCGTGATCTGAAGGATCCCGATCGCGTCGCGGCCTTTTGGGACGCCGGCCTCGATGCGTGCGCCGACCTCGCGGCGATTTCCCGGGAACGCCCGCGCCCCGAACGCATGGTCGCCGACGTGCAGATCTCCGCGGGCTACATGCATTCCGGTTATCCGATCATGACGCATCTCGACGTCGCCCGTCGATTCGTGACTCCGAAGGAGATGCTCGACGATCCGTCGTCGGGATGGGGGTTCTTCCACGAACTCGGCCACAATCATCAGGAAGGAGCTTGGACGTTCGAGGGTACGGGCGAAGTGACCAACAACCTTTTCACGCTGTATTGCCTCGAAACGGTATGCGGACTCAAGGACGGCGGTCACGACGCGATGGACGCAACGAAATCGCGGGAACGCATGGCGGCTCACTTGGCGAAGGGGGCTCCATACGAGGCATGGAAGAGCGACCCCTTCCTCGCGCTTTCCATGTACGTGCAGTTGCGGCGAGCGTTCGGTTGGGAGCCGTTCAAGAAGGTCTTCGCGTCCTATCGCGATGCGTCGGCGGGTGCCGCGCCGCGCAACGACGACGAGAAGCGCGATCAATGGATGGTGCGATTTTCGAAGG
>CAIWVZ010000379.1 GCA_903916245.1 uncultured Planctomycetota bacterium
CGATCGAAGACTCGAAGAAGGTCGTGGCCATCTGCACGCAATACGCGCAGAAGGGCATGTTCAACATCTTCCTCGGCGTCTTCTTCGCGACGCTCTCCTTCGCCTGCATGGAGTCCTACTTCTTCATCGGGTATCTGATCTCGACGTCGTTGTTCGGTCTCTTCCAGGCGCTCGTCCTCGCGAACGCCGGCGGATGCTGGGACAACGCGAAGAAGGTCGTCGAGACCGAGCTCAAGGCGAAGGGCACCGAACTTCACGCCGCGTGCGTGGTCGGCGACACCGTCGGCGATCCTTTCAAGGACACGTCTTCGGTCGCGATGAACCCCGTCATCAAGTTCACCACGCTCTTCGGCTTGCTCGCCGTCGAACTCGCCGTGCAGATGCGCGGCGACGCCGACCTCAAGGGCCTGGTGATGCCGCTCGCGATCGTGTTCTTCCTCGTGTCGGCCTACTTCGTCCATCGCTCCTTCTACGGAATGCGCATTTCGTCGTCCGTGTCGAAGTGAGATGAATCCCCGCTCGGCGGGGACATCGAGGCCGGTCGACCCTTCGGGCGGCCGGCCTCGGTGCGTTCCATCCATCGGAGTCCGTGCATGCGTCCATCGATACGCCGGGTATCGGCGATTGCCGTCGTCATTTTTCTCGTCTCCGCGTGCACGACGACGCGGGGGCTCGGCGTCGGAGAGGGCCGTTGGGTCGATCTCACGCACGCCTTCGGCGAAGACACCCTCTACTGGCCGACCGCCGAGCGGTTCACCCTCGTGACCGAGTTCCGCGGGGTGAACGCCAAGGGGTACTTCTATGCGTCGAGCCGCTACGGAGCCTCCGAGCACGGTGGGACCCACCTCGATGCCCCGATTCATTTCAGCGACAAGGGATCAACCGCCGACGCCATCCCGATCGAGCGGCTGATCGGTGAAGCGCGCGTCGTCGACGTCGTCGACGCCTGTGAAAAGGATCCGGATTACCAAGTCACCCGCGACGACATTCTCGCCCACGAAGCGCGGTTCGGGCGCATTCCCGACGATGCGCTCCTTTTCATCAAGACCGGCTTCTCCGCGCGCTGGCCGGATGCGGTGCGCTATCTCGGAACGGCGGAGCGCGGCGCGAACGCCGTCGCCAAGTTGCACTTTCCGGGGCTTCACCCCGATGCGGCCTCGTGGATCACCGCGGAGCGCCGGGTGAAAGCCGTGGGTATCGATACGGCGAGCATCGACTTCGGCCAGTCCACCTATTTCATGAGCCATCGGATCCTCTACGCTGCGGATATTCCGGCTTTCGAAAACGTCGCCGCGCTCGACGTGTTGCCGTCGGCGGGGGCGCGCGTGGTGGCGCTTCCGATGAAGATCCGCGGGGGCACCGGCGGGCCGCTGCGGGTCGTCGCGTGGATTCCGACGGACGGCGGCTAGCCGTCCTTCATCTCGAAAACGGCGAAAAAAGATCGAGAGATGCGGTTCGATCGCAAACGTCGCGCGGTGGGGTTGGGGTGTCGTGGGGCATTTTTCCCCGTCGAGTTTGGGGCGATGTGGGACACCGGACGACGCGAAAAAGAAAGTGTGTCGAAAAGCACCGTGAACGGTTGACCATTTCGGCACGTTCCTGATAACTTCCCGGCCCCTCGGGGGAATGGCCCGGGCGTTGCTTGATCACCGGTAAACCCGGTGCGAGCGAATGCCTGAGCCCGCACCAGTCCCCGAACGGAGCCTCGCGATGTCCGAGATGCCGGAAGAGAACAAGGGAACGCCCACGAAGATCCGCATGACGGATCTTCTCCAAGACAACCGCACGACGCAGGAGAAGTTCAAGGAGTTCACGAAGACGGGACTCCCGGCGTTCATCTCCTCCATCGTCATCATCGGCATCTTCTTGGCCGCGATGATCCTTCTCGCCACCGAGGCCGAGAAGAAGAAGAAGAAGGCCGACGACGACATCCTCCAGATGCAAAAGTCGGCCGCCACCGACCAGCCCAAGCTCGAGAACGAGATCAAGGAAGAGAAGCCGAAGGAACTCGAGCCCTCGGCGCTTCCGAAGGTCGAAGAGACCGATCAGGTCAACACGAACGAGGAGGAGTTCAATACGGTCGTCAACGACACGGTGAACCCCTACGCGTCGACCAACGAGAAGTTCGGTGCGTCGGAAGGAACGGAAGACAACACCGATACCTTCACGATGTCCTCGGGCGGCAAGGGTCTCGCCGGCGCGATCGGTCTCGGATCGGGATCGGGCGCGGGCGGTGGTGCGCCTCGCGGCAGCCTCCTCGGTGGATCGCGCATGGGTCGTCGTAATGCCCAAAAGGCCAACCTCCAGACCACCGAGAAGTCGGTGCTCCTCGGCCTCGAGTGGCTGAAGAACCACCAAAACCCGGACGGGTCGTGGTCGGCGACGGGCTACTCGGCGAACTGCGATTCGAAGAAGGGTGCGGCGTGCACGGGTCGCGGTTCGGCGGTGTTCGACGTCGGCGTGACGGGCCTCGCGCTCCTCGCGTTCCTCGGCGCCGGCTACACCCCGGACAAGCAGTCCGAGTACAGCCAAGTCACGAAGAAGTGCCTCAAGTGGCTGAAGGATCAGCAGGACGACCAAGGCTGCTTCGGGTCGCGCGGCGACTCGCGCTTCACCTACAACCATGCCTGCGCCACCATCGCCATGTGCGAAGCGGCCGGCAGCACGACTCAGCAGACATGGAAGAAATCGGCCGAAGCCGCCATCGGCTTCGCGTCGCAATGCCAAAACCCCTATCAAGCGTGGCGCTACGGCATGCGTCCGGGCGACAACGACTCGTCGGTGACGGGGTGGATGCTCATGGCGTACCACGCCGCCCGCGACGCGAAGATCCCGGTGAACGAACGTTCGATGAAGGACGGCCTCACGTTCATCGACTCGATCACGGACGAAGACACGGGCCGCACGGGCTACACGAAGAAGGGCGAACTCCCGGTGCGTCCGGAGAACTTGGTGAACAAGTTCCCCGCGACCGAATCGGAAGCCCTGACCGCCGTGTCCATGTGCGCGCGTATCTTCTGCGACGACACCGGCAACCCGCTCATGAAGAAGGGCGCGGAACTCCTGTCGAAGCGCCTCCCGACTTGGGATGAAGCCGCGGGCAAGATCGACATGTACTACTGGTACTACGGCACGCTCGCGATGTACCAGGTCGGTGGACCGTCGTGGGATTCGTGGAACAAGGCCATGAAGGCCGCCGTCGTCGATTCGCAGAAGTCCGAGAAGGACGGCTGCCAGAAGGGTTCGTGGGACCCGGTCGATGCTTGGGGCGAAGAAGGTGGACGCGTCTACTCGACGGCCATCCTCACCCTCTGCCTCGAGGTCTACTACCGCTTCCCGAAGGTGTTCGGCGCCAAGGGCAGCGGCAAGGGTGGCGAAGGCAAGCCTGCGCCCAAGGACGGCGACAAGAAGTGATCCCTCGCGGGGTCGGCGTCCTCCGCCGACCCCGTTGATCCCGGAGTGCGTGTTCCATGCCTCGAAATCTGATCAAGGGTGCGTCGCGCGCCGCCTTCGTGGCGGCGTCGATCTCTGCGTATCTCGCCGCCCAAGGCGGTCCGACCTACGCGCCGGGTTCGGCTGAAGACAACGCCGAATTCGCGAAGGTGTTGGCCCAGCGCGGGTACTTCGATCTCGCGAAGGACGTCGCGAAGGAAGCCCAGTCCGGCGCTACGACGCCGGCTGCGAAGGCCGCCATCGACTACGTGTTCGCCGACATCTCGGCGGACGAAGCGCAGCGAACGTCGTCGTCGGACATGAACAAGCGCCTCGATGCGCTCGACGGCGCGATCAAGTCGTTGGAAGAGTTTCTGACGAAGCACGGATCGGCGAAGGAAGTCGCCGAAGTCCGCTTCCGCATCGGCGAACTCTCGCGTCTCGCGGGCGAAGGCATCGGCACGCTTCTCAAGGCCGAGAACGACGCCACCAAGAAGGAAGCGCTCCGCGAACGCGGTAAGGGCTACTTCACCAAGGCCATCGACGCCGCCGAAAAGCGCATCAAGGACGCCGAAGCGAAGAACGAGCTC
>CAIWVZ010000380.1 GCA_903916245.1 uncultured Planctomycetota bacterium
CACCGCCGATGTCGATCGCGTTCTTCAGGATCGCGAGATTGCTCTTCATGATGCCGCCGAGATCCGACCACGAGAGGTAGAGCGGCGAGACGAAGTCGGCGTCGCCGAAGACGACGACGGTCGTTTCGCGGGAAAGCGCCGGCGATTCCATCGACGCGTCTTCTTCATCGACGGGGCGCGACGCCGCACCTTCCTTCTTCGCCGGAAGTCCCGGGATGGGCTTGCCCGCGAACCACGAGGGGAAGCGCCCGCGCAGATGGAGCGCGACGGGTTGCTTCTTCGCTTCGGGGCCGGCGCGGTAACCGCCTTCGATGGTGGCGTCCGCGAGCATCACGTCCTTGACGGTGCCGGATTCCGCGGAACTCGTCATGAACGCCTCGGCGACGACGCCGTCGGGTTTTCCGACCTTCGCCGGACGGCTTTCCGCCGCGGCTTCGGCGACCGCCACGTTCACGGGCGATGCGTAGCCCATCGTGATGGACTTGAGTCCGCCCGCGAGCGGTGACGCCATTTCGAGGCCGTCGCCCTGCACGAAGTAGAGGAGCGCCGGGTGGCGCGCCTCCATCGGAACGGCCACGCGTTGGCCGCCGATGTTGACCGTCTTCGGGATCACGATGCGGTCGCAGCGCGTGTCGACGAGGACGTCGTCGCCGATGTCCGCGCCCCACGAGCGCAGCATGTCCTTCAGCGGACCCAAGTCCGTCGGAACGATCTTGAGCGCCTGCTCCTGCATCGATCCTTGCACGTCGAGTCCGTGCGTGTCCGCGCAGACGACGAGGCGGCCGCCCCGCATCACGAAGCGATCGATCGCCCACAGCGTGCGTTCGGAGAGATCCTTCGGGCGAAGCACGAGCAGAACGGACACGTCCGACGGAACGAGCTTGCCGTCGGCCATGTCGAGCATCTTCACTTCGTACTCGCTGCCGAGGACACGATCGAGATCGCGGAACTCCGAAGGCGGTTCCGGGCGTCCCATCATCTGCGCCATCGGATCGGGTTTGGCGTCCGGGGAAATGACGCCGACGACGGTCAGGAATCCCGGAATGAGGGCCTTCAGCGATCCTTCGACGTTCTCGCGGATCGCCGCTTCCGTGATGTCGGCGGTGTAGTCGAACATCGGGAAGACGTCGCTCTTCTTGCCGACTTCGACGATCACCCACGAGTAGATCTTTTGTGCGCCTTCGAGATCGAGCGGGATCTCGCGGATGTTCCACTCCTTGCGGAGGCGCGAGCGGAGAGCGGATTTCTCCGAAGTCTTACCCGTCGGGTCGATCCACTCGGCGGCGAGCTTTCCGCCCGAATCGGCGGTGAGGCGTTCGACGGCCTTCTTCGATCGCGCCTCGAGGTCCTTCATGTTGTCGGGCATGTCGGCGGCGGGGGACAGCACGAAGGTGACCTTCGCGGTCTCGCCGGAGGTGAGCAGCGACGCGCCGATGCTGGCGAAGCCGCGCACCACTTTCGTCACGCCCTTCGCGACGAGGTATTCGATGTTCTGCAATCCGAGCACGACGCCCGTGTCCGCGTCGGACGTGATGACGCGGTAGAGCTCGTTCATGTCGAAGCGTTCGTGACGGTCGCCGTAACGCACGACGAGCGTGAAGTAGATGAGGCGCGTCGTCGACTCGTCCGCGCTCGAGATCGGAATCGTGAGCGGTTTCACGCCGAAGTCTTCGCCCGCGCGCGTCTGCAGATCCTTGTCGGCGGAATCCCACTCGACGAGATGCAGTTTCACGCGACCTTCCGACGCGGCCTGCATTTCACGCAGCGTGTCGGACATGAGGGGCACCAACGGCTTCAGCAACTGATGCTGCTTTTCGATCGCGGTATGGAAGAACCACAACTCGAGCGGTTCTTCCGGCTCGCGGAGGATTTCCACCGTTTCCGGTGCCAAGGTCCAATCGCCGCGCTCGGTGAGGTCGAAGCGACCTCCGTGCCAGCTCGAAAGAAGACCGTTCAGGGCGAAGACGTTCGCGATGACGAGCACCGCGCCGAGGAGAAGGTTCAACGTGTTGCGTTGCATGGATGAACCTCAGCGGCTGTGACGACGGCTCGCCACCACCGCACCGTTGGCGGTGAGGAAGGCGGCGGCGGTGGTGATCCAAAGGACGACGTCGCGCAGTTCGATCAAGCCGCGTGCGGCCGTTTCGAACCGGGCGCCGAAACCGAACTGGCGCAGCGCGGACGCGGCACCCGTTCCCACGAGGCTTTCCCAGAATCCGAGTCCGGGAAGGAGGAGCAGGGCGCCGAGCGACCACCCGAGCACGAGTGCGACGAGTTCGTCCTGCACGAGGGCGGAGCAGAGGAGCCCGAGCGCGATGAAGACCGCTCCGAGAAGCAGCGATCCGATCCATCCGCCGAAGGCGGCACCCCAATCGAGGCTGCCGAACGCGTCCGCCGTGGACGCCATCGGCAGCGTGAACAAAAGAGCGAGTCCGAGGAGCGCGACCGCGGCGAGGAACTTGCCGAGGACGAGGCTCGACGTCGACACGGGGGAGGTCGCGAGGATTTCCCACGTGCCGAGGCGACGCTCGCTCGCCCAAAGGCTCAGCGTGAGCGCGGGGCCCACGCCCCACAAAAGCCACGGCATCCACGCGAAGAGGCCGCGCATCGTGGCTTCGTCGCGGGCGAAGAATTTCTCGACGAAGAAGAAGATGCCCCACGCGGCGACGGTGAACGTCCCGATGAAGACCCACGCGAGCGGCGAATTGAGCGAGGAACGGAGTTCCTTGCCGGCGACGGTAAAGGCGTGATTCACGACACGGCCTCCTTGGCGGCGCCGCGGGCGCCCTGAAGCTTGCGGAAGATCTCTTCGAGGTCGGTGTGCGCGGTACCGAGTGCGGTGACGACGCAGCGTTTTTCGGCGCAGAGACGACCGACCGGTTCGAGCACGGCCCGCGCGTCGCCACCCGTGGCGAGCCGGAACGTCGACGCCGCACCATTGCGCGCGGTCTTCACGGTTTTCACTCCGGGGAGGCGGGCGAGGGCGTCGCCGAGTCCGTCCGGCGCGTCGAGCACCACGACTTCGGCTTCGCCTTGCGCGCCTCCGACGGGAACGTCCGCGTGGACCGTGCCGCCGACGATGACGATGGCCCGACCGCACATCGCTTCGACCTCCGAAAGAACGTGGGTCGAAAGGACGACGGTCTTCGATCGACCGAGATCGCGGATCACGTCGCGGATCTCGAGGATCTGATTCGGGTCGAGACCCGAGGTGGGTTCGTCGAGGATCAGGATCGAGGGGTCGTGGACCATCGCCTGAGCGAGACCGACGC
>CAIWVZ010000381.1 GCA_903916245.1 uncultured Planctomycetota bacterium
CCGTGCTGTCACGGGCGTTCGTGACGAGGTTGGACAGGATCTGAAGGGCGCGCAGCGGATCGGCGCGAAGCGGCGGAAGTTCCGGAGGCAAATCGAGCGTCAGCGCGACCGCCTCGTTCTCCGAAGGAGGACACGCGTCCACCGCGTCAAGCAGCAAGGCGCGGATGTCGCAGTCCGACCATTCGATGGACAACGGGCGTGCCACGTCGATCAGATCCTGAGCGAACCGGCGGGCACGGAGGGCCGCGCGGCGCAGGCGGGCCGCGGCGGCGACGCGATCGTCGCGGTCGGGGTCCCGTTCGAGAAGCTCGGAGAGACTGGTGATCGTCTGCAGGGCGCCGCGAATTTCATGGACGACCGACGCCACGAGCGCCGTGACGTCGGGAACGTCTTCGCGACGGTCGTTCACGCGCCGACGCCCCCGGAAGTCCCGATACGGCGGCGTGCGATGAGTTCGGCGACGATGGCGACCGCGATTTCCGGAACGGTTTCCGCTCCGATGTCGAGGCCGACGGGAAGTCGGATGCGTCCGATCGTCGCCTCGTCCTCGCCTTCGGCTTTGAGGGCGTCGCGGAACTGCACCCGCTTCGATTTGCTTCCGAGGACGCCCACGTAGCGCGCCGCCGTACCGAGCGCCCATTTGAGCGCCGTGAAGTCCTCGGCGTGACCGCGGGTCATGCACACGATCATCGTCGCGGGGGAGATCGCGACCGCTCCGTCGAGGGCGTCGAGATCGCGCACCACGATGTCGTCGGCATCCGGGAATCGCGCCTTCGACGCGAAATCGGGGCGATCGTCGACGATCGTGACACGGAAGCCGGCGGACTTGGCGAGGACGGCGGTGGCTTGGGCGACGTGCCCCGCGCCGATCAACACCACACGCGGGTCGTCGAGCGATTCAATCATGATGGTGACGATGCCTCCGCAGGCGATGCCGGTGCGCTCGGCCTCTTCGCCGTGAAGATGGAAACTGCGCGTGACGGGGCGTCCCGTATCCATGACGTCGCGAGCGTCGCGGATGACGTCCGCTTCGATGCAACCGCCCCCGATGGTGCCGACCTGCGTGCCGTCCGCTCGGACGAGCATGCGCGCCGTCATCTTCGCAGGGGTAGACCCTTTCGTGCCGATGACCGTCGCCAACGCCGCGGGGAGGCGGCGCCGACGGACCTCGGCGATGGCTTCGAAGATGTCGGGGCCCACGGATGGCATTCTCGCCCGGGGAGTCGGCGGGGAGAAGGGGTCATCCGTCGGAGGGCCGCGACGAAGACGGGGTCGTGCCCCCGGCGGCGCGAACCTTCACGCCCTTCGACTTGCCCATCGCGGGTGCCTGCTTGTCCTTCGTGATGAAATCGGCCCACGCTTTTTCGAAGGCGACCATATCGACGCCCGCGAAGGCGGCTTCGACCGCCTTCTCCATGCTCTTCGTCTCCTGGAGCGTGTTGAAGTACGTCGGCAGGATGTCGCGCCATTCGTGATCTTTCGGGAGACCACGGTTGAGGAACCAAATGAGGCTCCAACCTTCGGCGTAGCAGATGTCGGGATTCGAGTAGTACTGCCCCTGAGAGAAGCGAATGATGTCCTTGACGGGGACGTGCTTGCCGAGGCGGATCGCGTTCTTGATCACGTCGACGCGCCAGCGGAAGGGCTTCACCGTGATGCCGCCGCCCGAAGGTTCGCACCCCGCGTAGTAGTCGCCGTAGCCTTCGTTGAACCACGTGTGCGGCGGCAGCTCGCCAGCGCTGTAGTGGATGTACTGGTGGAAGGCCTCGTGGTA
>CAIWVZ010000382.1 GCA_903916245.1 uncultured Planctomycetota bacterium
ACGGCGACGAGATTGCGGAGGGGAATCGCGAGACGTTCGGCGAAGGCTCCGTCCCGACCCAGGATACCGAGCACCGAACGGGCCGGGCAGTGATGTCCGTGGGCGCGCACGCAGGAATCGCAGTGCGGCGAGCCGCAACCCGCGTTGATGTCCGCGACGACGCGCTTGCCGACCCACGACGGATCCGGGCAGGATTCGACGCGGCCGACGAATTCATGCCCCATGACGCCGCGGTAGCCCATGTACCCCTTCGTGATTTCGAGATCGGTCGCGCAGATTCCCGCGAGCGACACGCGGATCACCGCCTCGGCGTCCGGAGCGGCGAAGGGGCGATCGGGTTCGAAGCGAACACCGTTGGAAGTCATGGTCAGGGCGCGCATCGCTGAAGAGCGATTCTTGTACCATGGCCACCGGGGGATCGTCATGCGCGTCTTTGCGATGTGGCTTTTGGTGGCGGCGTGTCTCGCGGCGCAGTCCGCCGATGCACGCCTTCTTCGTGAGTTCGACGCCCTGATGAAGCAGGGCGCCGCTGCCGGGGAGACGGATCCCGCGGCCGCGCGCGAGGCCGCCGACGCGTGGAAGCGTCAGCTCGATGCGTTCGTCGATTCCTGGCGCCCCGAAGCGGCGACGTTGAAGGAAGGACGTTGGATTTTCGCGAAGGCGTTGCTCCTCGCCGGTAAGCCCGCGGAGGCGGCACCGTTGCTCGAAGCGTTCTGTCGTGAACATCCGGGACATGAGGACTTCGAAGACGCGTGGATGTCGCATGCCTCGGCGCGTCTCGAAATGGGCGAACCCGCGCGGGCGAAGGCTTTGCTCGAGACGTTTTTGAAGGAGCGACCGACGAGCACGCGGGCCATCCCGGCCCGGTACTACCTCGGTATCGCCCTGTTGGCGCTGCTCGAGGACGCCGCGGCGATCGAGGCGTTCGACGTCGTCGTCCGCGACGGAGGGCGTCATCCGCTCGTCGCGGACGCGAACTTGAAGGCGTTGTCGACGCTCGCCGAATCCGGTCGCGTGGCCGACGCGCGGACCCGGTTGGCGCCGTTGCGCAAGGAGTATCCCGATGCACCCGCGTTGATCGCGCTCGGGGAGCAATTCGACGCGATCGGACGGCCCGTGTCGGGCGTCACCGATTCCGTCCGCTGGATCTCGGGGACGCACCCGCTCGCGTTCGATCGAGGACGTCCCACCGTCGTCGTGTTCTTCGCCGACTTTTACGAGTCTTCCGTCGAAGAGCTCGGCCGCGTGAACGGCGTCGCCGCGGGCCTCGCGGAAAAAGGCGTGGACGTGATCGCGTTCACGAACCGCTACCGCGCGAAGTCGCGAACGGAGGACGAGGAAGCCGCGATCCTGAAGACCTTCGTCGACGGGAGGGGAATCACCTTTCCCGTCGCGATGCTCTCCGGAGAGGCCACCCTTCGGGGTTGGGGAGTTCGTGGGCTCCCGCACGTCGTCGTGATCGGTCGCGACGGGAAAGTCGTCGGGCTCAAAGTCGGTGCCGCACGTCGGGATCCGCGCAGCGCCGCGCTGCTCGGACGCATGGTCGATCGGGCGCTCAGCGTGCCGCGGGCGCAGGCAGACGGTGGCCGCTGACGATCAGAATGAGGTTCGTGAGATTGACGAACACGTGGGCCACGATCGGCGCCACGAGGGAACCACGTTCTTCGAACAACCAACCCGCAATGAATCCGAAACTCGTCGCGAAAAGGGTCCAAGGGAACCAGGAGCGGTCCGGAACGAAGTGAAGCAGGCCGAAGATGACGGCCGCGGCGGGAAGGCCGAGCCACGGTTGAATCACCCCGCGGAAAAGAAGCTCCTCGGCGATGCCCGAAAGAACGGCGATACGCGCCATTTCTCCGAGGGAGAGCGGGCCGAGCGTGCGGCGGAAGGCCGCTTCCATCGAGTGGAAGGCGGGCACGACGCGCGCGATCACGTAGGTCACGAGGACGAGCGCGGCGGCGACGCAGAGACCGATGCCGAAGTCGGTCGCGATGGTTTCGGCGTCGAGTTTCGGCGGGAAGGTCTTCGTGACGAACGCCGACAACACGAGGCCGACGACCATAAGAGGCGCGTAGACGACCGTGGCCGCGAAGGTGACGGGACAAGGATTCCCGATCTCCGACCGGATTGCCGGGTCGATCAGGGAGTCGAGTTCCTCGTCGGGGACGTTCTTGGGATTGACCATCGGCGCCGTGCCCGAGGCGGCCTCGGGTGCGGAAGGTTACCATGCGACCGCGATGCAGGACGCCGTCCGTAAACTCGTCTCCCGAGGGGTGTTGAT
Organism: uncultured Planctomycetota bacterium; assembly: GCA_903916245.1. Classification (GTDB taxonomy): domain Bacteria; phylum Planctomycetota; family CAIWVZ01; genus CAIWVZ01. Next base: position 2,282 of record CAIWVZ010000382.1, read on the forward strand.
TCCTTCTCCCGATACCGTCTTCATCGACGCGGACGTCGTGCTCGAACGCATCGCTCCGAGCGTGATGATCGGTCCCGGGTCGCGGTTATCCGGCGCGCGCACGCTGCTTCTCTCAGGAGCGCGGATCGGAACCGAAGGCCCCGCGGATGTGCGTGATTGCGCTCTCGGCGCCGGAGTGACGCTCGCGTCGGGATCGTTCGCCGAGTCCGTGTTCCTGCCTCGAAGTTCCGTCGGTCCTTCCGCGCACGTGCGATTCGGGACCCTTCTCGACGAGGGTGCGAGTGCGGCCCACACGGTCGGTTTGAAGCAAACGTTGTTGTTGCCCTACGCGACTCTCGGCAGCGTCATCAACTTCTGCGACGCGTTGCTCGCGGGGGGACGTACGCGCGACGATCACTCCGAAGTCGGCTCCGGGTTCATCCACTTCAACTTCACTCCGCACGGCGACAAAGCGACGCCGTCGCTTTTCGGCAACGTGCGCGAAGGCGTGTTCCTGCGTTCGCCCCGTATCTTCCTCGGAGGAGCGGGCGGCGTCGTCGGACCGGTGGAAATCGGTTTCGGGACGGTGCTCGCCGCCGGAAGCGTCTATCGCAAGGATCGCGGAAGGTCCGTGCTCGTCTACGCCGAACACCTCCCGGACCGTGAACGTCCGTTCGATCCGAACGAGATTCGGGGGGCTTCCCGCCGCGTCCGCAAGAACGTGGCCTACATGGCGGAACTCGTCGCGTACTACGCTTGGTTGCGCGACGTGCGGGCTCCGTTCCACGTGTCGGACGCGGGAGAGGTGCTCCTCGGCGACGCCGCCCTCGCACTGTTGCGCGAATCGATGCGGGAGCGTCTGCGGCAGTTGGCCAAGTTCGCGGATCTCGCCGCGACGCACGCGTCCGGGGACGAAGCCCGACGACTCGTCGGATTGCCGGAGCGCTTGAAGCGGGCGTCGGCGACGATGGAGGATCTCGACGCCGCGGCGTCGCGTGGGACGTCCGTCGACTGTGACGCGTGGGTCGGCGCTCTCGACCGGGCACTTCCGTTCCTCGATGCGGTCCGGGCGGCTCCCGACGCCGCCGTGACGGCCGGCCGGAAATGGCTCGACGGGATCGTCGAGCGTTGGCTCGAGGATCCCGTCGTGCGGGGACTGATCGCCGACTGAGCGGCGGGGGCGACGACTACTTCTTGTCGTCGTTCGTCGGAGCCACGGTTCCCTTGGTCACGGAAATCGCCCGCAGCGTGATCGGCGAGGCC
>CAIWVZ010000383.1 GCA_903916245.1 uncultured Planctomycetota bacterium
CGAGGCGCGCGGCGACGCGGTTTCGTCGGTCTAGTGGCGGCGCAATCGCAGGATCGCGGGAGCGCCGAGCGACACGGTCAGCGTGACGGCGTTCATGGGGCCCAGCGGACGCTCGAGGAGCAGATCCTCGACGTCGTAGATCCCGGGAAGGGCGAGCCGGAGCGTCGTCGTCGATGCGGGCGGTGCGCCGCGCAGGAACTCGGGCGCAAGATCGGCTTCCACCGCGACGAGGAGATCGTCGCCGGATCGACGGAGGTGCATCGTGAACGGCCACGTGCCGTCGACGATCGTGGGTTCGATGGTCGGACGCAGGCGCAACCCCTGAAGTTGGGCGCGCAAGTAGGCGCGTAGGCGTTCCGCGCGCGCGGGGTTCGTAAACCGATCGTCCGCATAGTTCCGCATCGCGAGATTCAGCAGCAAGGCGCGGCCCGAACCCGTGTTGCGCTGAATCATGATGGTGCGGCCGTCGGCGGTGTCGGACGCGTTCGTGCCCGAAGGTGCGAGCGACGGTTCGGCGGATTCGACGGCTCGGGCCTCGCCGCGCGGCGGAGGGAGGGCGAGCTCGTCGATCGTCGGCGGGCGATTCGTGCGTCGATCGGGGCCGCCCCGCGACACGCCGAAGAGGTCGTCGAGGGCCGGCATCGCGCGTCGTTCGAGGCGTGCCGTGAACGCGGCGGGCGTGACGTCGGCGACGACGAGTCGATCGGCGGCGAATTCCCGAATACGTCGACAATCCGCATCGGAAAGTGCCGACTGATGCGACAGCACGAGTGCCGCGAGATCCGCGGGCGGTTGTCCACGGAGACGCTCCGACGTCGTGAAGGTGGGGACGAGTCCGAGATCGCGGAACAGCGCCGCCCACGACCGTCGGGCCCGTGCGGCGGTGCCGTGCGCTTCTTCGAAGGACGACAGTCGGTTCACCCAACCCGCTCCGTCCCAACGCGTGTCGAGGAGACCGCGGAGCCGGACCGAGGGCATGCCGTGCAGGATCGCGGCCTGCGGCGGAAGCGGCGTCGCGGAGCGCCACGCGGAGACGGCCGACTTCCCGAACGTCGCGATCGTGTCGCCCGCGCTTCGGATCGCGTCGCCGGGTTGCGGTGTCGTCGGCGAACCGAAGGCATGCGTATCCCGGAACAGGACGACGTCGTCCACGTCGGTCAGCCATGCGCGCCAAAGACGCGCACGGATCTCCTCGGGACGTCGATCGAGCCACACCGTGGCGACGCGTCGCGACGCGGTCGGAGCGAGTGCGTGCCAAAGGTCGTCGGCACCGGCGTCCGTGTACGCTTCGTAGGTGCCGAGCAACGGCGCGAGCGACTCCGGCGCGAGGCCGCCGAACAACGACGGCATGTTGAGTCCGAGCAGAGCCACGGAAACGTCCGGCCGCTGGAGGCGGACCCGTTCGGCGAGAGCCGCGACGTCGTCCGCGAACCCCGCGTCCGCGAACGCGCGCATGTCGTGCCACGCGACGACGTCGCCCGGCCATCCCATGTCGTGGAACAGGGCGCGGCGGGCGTCGTCGGACGACGGAGGCCGGGGAAGGCCGTTCTTCGGCCACCGGGGGCCCCACGCCTCGCGGGCACGCGCCTCGGTTCCCCAACGGGCGACGAGAAACGGGACCAAAGCGGCGATGCATCGCTCGCAGGTGCAGGCGTCGAGGGGGTTGAGGCCGGAGGTCTCCGACGGTTCGTCCGCGAGGGAGAGGAAGCGGGGGCGCGCGGCGCCGAGGGCTTCCAACGTTCGGCCGAGTTCGATGAACGCCTGATCGCGCGCCGTGGGATCACGGAGGCACGGCGTGCGTCGGGGAGCCGAGCCCGCGAACCAGGCGCGTCGGGCGGCGTCGAAAGTGTCCGCGCGCAGATGGAGACGCCCCTTCGGGACGGCGTAGTCCACGTAGAAGGGCAGGCCCGATGCCCGCGCGGCGGCGATTCCGGCGGGGCCTTCCGCGCTCATTCCGGTGATGCCGAATCGCGCCATCGACGCCTTCAGGGCGGGTGCGGGAGTGACGTAGTCGCCCACCCAAAGATGCACGGCCATGCCGGTTTGGGGCGGGTCTTGGGCGACGAGCAGCGTCGCGAAGACAAAACAGACCCACATCGTGGGCTTCATGCGTCCGATGATACCTTCGGGGCGGAAGATTGGGCCTCGTTTTCGGGAAGGTTCGCAAGGTCCTCCCCGTTTGATCTATCCGTCCCCCATGACGGGACGGGTCGCAGGTCGACCTAGCAAGGCAACCATGAGCCAGGATCGTAAGACACTCGGTATCGTCGTCATCGGCGTCCTCTTGGGACTCGCCGCCATCGGATTCCTCCTGTTCTCACCCGCTCCGACCGCGCCGGAACCGGCGCCGAGCGTCTCGGGACAGACTCCGTCGCTCGAAGGTCCGCGCACGCCGGGGCCGACGGCGCCCGTCGCCTCGTCGTCGATCGCGACGAGTTCGTTCGAGAAGCCGTCGGGGCCCGACGTCTTCACGAACAACCTGCAGGTCGGCGGCTCGGTCCGCAATCGCAAGGGGGCGCCCGTCCAAGGCGCGCTCGTCGAGCTCGTGTCCGATTTGTCGTCGATGATCAACCGGACGCAGGAAGGCGACGTGCGCGCCCAGATCACGTCGGACGAACGCGGGCAGTTCACGTTCGATCCCATGTCGATGACCACGACCGAGCGCTTTCTTCTCCGCGTGTCGCACGCGGCGTACGCCACGGCCCGCATCCCCGACATCGACCCGCGGCGCCCCGAGTCGCTCAATCGCGACGTCATCCTCGACGACGGGACTTCCGTTTCCGGCGTGGTGAAGGACACCGACGGTCGCCCGATTCCGAGCGTGAAGGTGACCTTCTACGACCTCGGCGTGCAGGCGTGGGACCCCGACGGCGCCGTCGAGAAGTCGGTGGTGACGGACGCGTCCGGCGCCTACAAGGCGCTCTCGATCGTCCCCGGCATGAAGAAGGTGGCGGCGCGTGTCGACGGGTACGCGACGGCGGGGCGCGCGACGCTCATGGTCGAGGCCGGCAAGGATCTCGCCAACGTCGACATCATCCTGACGCGCGGCAAGACCATCTCGGGAATGATCGTCGCGTCCGATACGAACACGCCCGTCGCGGGGGCGATGATCTCCGCCCGCGTGGTGCGCTTCGGACCCGCCGACGCCGGAAAGGGAATCGACCTTTCGAACGAAGAGGCGCTCCGCGAGCGCCGTGCGCGTATGGAACGCGGCGAAGAAGTGGATGACGGCGGCGACGAGCGCGTTCCCGCTCGTCGTCCGGAAGCCGCACAGGCGGCACCTCAACTTTCGCCCAGCCGATTCCCGAACTCCGTGCCCGCCGACACGGCCCGCTCCGGCCCCGACGGTCGCTTCGAAGTGAAGGGACTCGAAGAAGGCTCCTACGTGCTCACCGTCATCGCGACGGGTTACATGTCGCCGCAGCAGCCGACCGTAGAAACCGGCGCGACCGACGTCAGCATCCTGTTGACGCCGAACGCCCGCATCCTCGGGCAGGTCGTCGACGAAGACACGAACGCACCGATTCCGGCGTTCACCGTCGCGCTCTCGGCCTCCGCCGACGCGGCGTTGATTTCGCCGACCGCGCGCAAGGCGTTCGGCCCGCCGCAGTGGTCGGACGGCCGTTACGAATATCTCGACGTGCGCCAAGGCACGTGGTGGCTCCTCGCGGAAGCTCCGGGCTACGCGGGCGGTCGCAGCGAAGCGGTCACCATCTCGCAAGGCGAGCGCCGCGAGAACGTCCAGATTCGTCTGTCGAAGGGCGCCACGGTCATCGGTCGCGTCGTCGACTCGGCGGGCAAGCCGGTCGTCGACGCCACGGTGGAGGCCGAGCCGCAGGGCAACGGCGGCGTGCCGCGGAATCCGTTCACGGATCTCCTTCAGCAGCAGATGCGCCGCGAAGTGAAGAGCGCGCGGACCGGCGCCGACGGCGTCTTCCGCGTTTCGAGTTTGATGGAAGGCGACTTCCAACTCGTCGTGAAGCACCCGGACTTCGCCCCGTTCAAGTCGGACACGTTCCCGGTGCCGCGTCGCGGTGAAACGACGCGTCCCGACATGGCCCTCATTCGCGGCGGCACGATCCGCGGACGCGTGAAGGGGGTGGGCGGCACGGGCGATCCGAAGGCGATGGTGCAGATCACGCCCGCCGTCGGCGGAACCTTCTCGCAGCGTCAGGCCTACACCGGACCGGACGGCCGCTTCGAAGCGTCCGGGCTCGCCGCCGGAACGTACTACGTCACGGTGCCGATGCAGAACGGGCAGTTCAATCTCGCCGGCATCCTCGCGGGCGCGGCGAAACGCACCAACGAGGGGCAGACCGTCGTCACGTTGACCGAAGGTCAAGTCGTCGATCTCGATCTTTGATGCGGCTCGTCGGATCCATCGTCGCCGTCGCGCTGCTCGCGGCCCTGTTCTTCGTGATCGTGGGCCGCGGCGGCATCGTCGATCCGACGATCCCCGACCGCGTGGATCGGCCGACGTCGATCGCGTTCGGAACCTCCGAGTCGGAGGCGACGCCCGCCGTTACCGCGGTGCCGAAATCGACCGCGGTGAACGTGTCGGCGCTTGCGTCGGCGAGTCCGGCGCGCGCCGCGCTCGAAGACGGACCGTGGACGCTGTCGGGAACGGTGCTCGACAAAGACGGGAATCCGGTTTCCGAAGCCCGCGTCGACGTGCTCGTCGATCTCTCGGTGCCGCCCGTCGTTCGTCGTGACGGCCCCGTCCTCGCGAAGGGGACCTCGGACGGGTCCGGGCTCTTCGCGATCTCCGGGTTGCCGCGAGGGTTTCCCTTGGTCCTCGTCGCGACGCATCCGGAGTTCGTCGCGGAGCGCGTGGCGCTTCCCGCGGCACGCGGCGAACCACAGCCCGTCACGGTCCGTCTCGGACTCGGCGGGCGCATCGAAGGGCGCGTCGTCGAAGGTGAGGCCGGTGCCGGTGCCGGAATCGGCGGCGTGATCGTCGAGGTGCGCTCGGCGGAGGCGCCGATCGACGCTCCCGCGGAAGCGGTCGCCACTTCGGGAAGCGACGGGACGTTCGTGCTCGACCGTCTCGGCGCCGGACCGAAAACCGTGACGACGCGACTCGCCGGTCGCGTGCCGCGCGTCGTCGGCGCGATCGTCGCCGCGGGCGGCGCGATCGTTCGGCTCGGAGATCTACCGCTCTTCTCCGGCGTGCCGTTCGACGGTGTCGTCGAAGCCGCCGACGGAACTCCCGTGTCGGGCGGAACGTGCGAAGCGCGACTTCTCGGCGCGGGACGCGACGTGGTCGTGGCCGCCGTCGTGAACGGTCGATTCGACTTTCCCGCGCTGCGGCCCGGCACCTACGCGCTCGCGTTGAAGGACGTGGACGGCGTCGCTCGCGGGACACGGAACGCGGTCGTGCCGCATCCCTCCGACGCGCCGCCCGTGCGTTTCTCGGTGCCGCCGGCGGCGGGCATCGACGTCCGTGTGACCGGGATCGACGGTCGCGCGTCCGCGGCAGCCGTCGTATGGCTCATGCGCCAACCCGACCCCCATACCGGACGCCCCGAGCGGGTCGTCTGGGTCGACGCGGAGAAGAGCGTCGCGGAGTTCCGAGGCGTGCCGCCGGGGCGGTGGTTCGCGGCCGCCCGAGCCGGATCCGGTCCTCCCGTCGTGTCGGAGCCGCTCACGGTCGCGTCGCAGGGGGTCGCCGGAATCGAATTGCGATTGTCGGCGGGCATCGTCCTGCACGGCGTCGTGCGCGACAGGCAGGGGAAGCCGATCGAAGGGGTCGAGGTCCGCGTGCGCCCGCAGCTCGCC